>JALEHC010000027.1 GCA_022763215.1 Saprospiraceae bacterium | reverse complement strand
TTATGGAAAATTACCCGATTGATCAACGCAATAAAGTCAAGCGTATTCCAAAACGTGGTCATTACGATCGTGATACGATCTATCCAATTTTGGATGCAGCTTTTCTTTGCCACATTGGCTTCTCTGTGGATGGACAGCCTTTTGTTATCCCAACCTCTTATGGCCGAAAAGGCGATCAGATTTATCTGCATGGTGCTAGTACCAGCCGAATGTTGGTAAACCTGGAAAAAGGCCTTCCGCTTTGCCTTACAGTCACTCATCTCGATGCTTTGGTGTTGGCACGTTCTGCTTTTCACCACTCTATGAATTATCGATCAGCTGTCGTTTTCGGAACGGCAGTATTGGTGGAAGGAGAAGAAAAAATGGAAGGATTACGCCTGATTTCAGAACAGATTCTGAAAGGTCGCTGGGAGGAAAGCCGACAACCGACCAACAAGGAAATGAAAGCAACAACTGTGCTGCGACTAGACATTGAGCAGGCTTCCGCCAAAATCAGAACCGGCCCTCCGGGCGATGATAAGGAAGATTATGAACTACCGATTTGGGCAGGTGTGGTACCTTTCGAAACTTCTTGGGGGATACCCGAAGACGATCCGCTGCTAAAGGAAGGAATCGATCTGGCCAAAAGTGTCCAACAATTAAGAAAACAAGCCGAAGATGAATAAAAAAAGCGAATCGACTAATCAGCCGATTCGCTTCCAAACCTTTTTTACTTTACTTCAAAAGTGATGGTTTTTAGCATATCAAAGGGTTCTCCAAACTTTTTGATAAGTACTTCTGCGGTATAATAAGAAGGCTTTTTAGGAGACGGGGCTTTAAATTTTCCATTTTGCATTTGCAGATTTCGATCTTGTATTTGAAATCTTGCTCTGGGTGTTTGAGGTATATTTTGAGTGTTCACCTTTGTAAAGTCCAGATTTTTGTAAGCCTTCGCATTAAGAAGCTGAAACCGTTCCATTTCTTTGGTTTTTAACTCCGCTTCTTTTTGACTGACACCCTGAAATTTTGTTCTGGTATTTTTTGGTGCGATAATGATCGGTTTTACCTTTTGTTTGCTTTTAGGATCAGTTGTTATGCGAAAATAGTCTGGATTTACTTTGGTATTTCCAATTCTGGGCTGCACTTCTTTCAACTCTTGCTCGCTGATATCCTCTATATCTGGTTGGATGACTTCCAGATTGCTCAGCAGACCGTTGCCGCCTCGGGTTTCCTGATCTGGGTACAATAGCATATACATTTGATTGGCCGATTTTCGCTTGAGCTTTAAGCCTTTGCCATTCCATTCCCAATCGGCCCTGACCAGGCCTCTGTTTTTGAAATCAATGGTTTCATAAATAGTTGTTTTATTGGCTTCTGCCCAATTTTCAACTTCCAGAAAAATTTGGTATTCATGCGTTTTGTCAAGCTGAAAGGTATCTTGAAAGCTGAGTTGGCGAACTTCGGTTTCTCGGCTGGTAAGGTCTACCACTTTCATAAATACCGGCAATTCACGCATGATTTTGATCTGTACATTGCCACCACCTGCCAGCGCTTCACTATCCACAATGTTTATTGGGAATTCAAACATCGCCATGTCTTTACCGGCTTTCTTTAGATGGACGGTGATATTGGTATACAAAGCACCTGATTCTGGCAAATTAAAGCGCAAGAGTACTTTCTTATCAGCAATTCTGGGCCAGGAACTTCCTTGTTGAAACACCAAAAAAGCTTGGTTGCCAGACACGACTTCAAGTTCGAAACCTTCAGCCTGAAAGTTATCTGGTGTAATCAGTTTATTGGGTTCCAGATTAACCCGGAAATCAAGATCAAGTTGGTATTCTTCTCCGGTCAATAGTATGATAGCATCTCCGGAAATAGGATAAAAAATATCGCCATCTGCAATCGTTTCACAAGTACTAGATGACTCGCCCTTACTCAGGATGGCAGTCATGGAGGCATGCGCCATAAAAGGAATGGTCAGTATGATCAGGAGTATTCGGCTTGATTTTTTCATAATGGGCTGTTTTTGTTGAATAGAAGTATTGGTGTTTTTTGTTAGGTATTGTTTCCTTATTGAAAAAGGCTTTTTGTTGCATCAGCCATAAAGTAGGGGCCAAGCATTCGATCGCCGTTTTGTATAAATGATAATTGTGTAAATTATTGCCACCCGAACCTCCTCCATGCGGAACAAGTGCATTAGACTTAGCGACTATTTCAAGATGAAACATAAAAACGGCAATGGTTTTACGTTGGTCATCTTGCACATAAAATGTAATGGAGGTAGTATCCAAAAAGTCATTCGTTTGCAGTTCAAATTGTGCTTCCTCGAATTGTATCCGCTTAGTCAAGTCATGCTCCACCGTGACCAAATCATTATTATTGACAAGTGCTTTGAGGCGATATTGTTTCTTTTTCAGTTGAGAAAGCTTAAGTACTTGGCCATCTATATTTATTTCAAATGTAAGTTTGGCCTTGATGTTTGATTTATTGTTCAAATAGGCCGAACCATAAGTGGTCATCAGCATACTCTGGTTATCCACCAAAGTTTCACATTTAATTGTTTCCTGACCAATATGCAAATATCCGATCATGGAGGCAAACACACTTGAAGGAGTACAAAGGGCCAACAAACTGGCAAGCCATATTACCTTTCTCATCAGCATAGAATTATTGTATACTATAAGTTGCTACTTCTTTATCACTCAGAAAACGCAGATGTTTCTTAAAAAAGTTCACTTTTTCAGCTTGAGTCGCATTTTTATCTTCAAAATGCCAATACCAACGCTTTACGGTATGGCGGTTAGCCGCCGTAAACAAGTAGTGATCATCTTTAGAAAACTGAGCGGAATGGGCCTTCACCGGAAGCACATCCCTTATTTTGAAGTTTTGTTCTCTTTCTCGAGTATTTGCCAGATCGAGATTGGTCAGTCCCCAGATTTCTGATTCATTGGTCGCAGAAGAAGTAAAAAAGAATTTGCCGGAAGGCGAATAGCAAGCATAATGAAAAGGCTGTCGCAGCGTGACGGTAAAGTCCATTTCTTTCATTGCGCGGCCATTTTTGTCTCTTCGGCGGGCCGACCAGCTCTTACAAATGGAGTCTTTCCGAATCATGATGACTGCCAGATATGTATTGAGGTTTTGAATCGTTCCAAAATTCACGGATTCAATATTATCGCCATAGCCACTGAGGTGGGTATTGAGGTGTGCGTAGCCATTGACCGTATCGCGGTCGCGTTCCAGTTCATTTTGTTGATTGAGATAAAGTATGTAAGATGAATCTTGCCCAATCACAAAAATATTGGTTCGTTGCAGGTCGGTTCTGATGGTCTTGGCCGTTTTTATAGATTCGGGCCAAAAAGTACTGTCTTTCGGGCTTTCCTTTCGGAAAAGTCGAGGCAAGCGTTCGGCGCGTACACCATCTCGGCTTACGCCAAATAAGCGTTGTCCACGCGGATCGTAGTCGATTCTTATCGGGCTTTCGCCCAAATTCCATTCAAGTTGTTGCTCAAATTTAGCGTTAAGCCCCAGTACAAAACCGGAACTACTCAAAACGGCCAATTCATTGCCGAAGGTTGTATTGGGGTTGATGATGATTTGCCGCAAGGCAGCATCCTGCTGAAAAGTGATGAAGGTATCTTTTTCGAAAAGTCGGATGGCCAGTGTCCCATCTGCGGAAGCGGAAGCCCAAAACTGCTGCTTTTCGTCAAAAGCCACATCGGTTACACGCGCTTTATGTGTAAAGCTGTCCACCACCTCGCCAGCGAGGTTCCATACACGCGCAATGCCATCGGCACAAGCCGTAAGCAATAACGAATCATTGGGCGAAAGCTCAAAATCAAGTACCGTATCGGGGTGGACGTATTCATGTTGAAGGCCTGCGGCCCAAATGCGGTCAAGTACTCGATTGATGCTCTCTTCCGAATTGGCAGCCATCGGCAAGTTTAATGCAGATTCGATGAGCCGAAAGGCCAGCGAAGGCTGCCCGGCATCGATTGCATTTTCGGCCTGCAAAGCCAGCCGCATACGCATTTGCCGTTTGGTGCTCTGTGCTGCATTATACCACTGTATTGCAGCGACAATGGCAAAGGCGAGAATGGTCAGGGTGATCGAAATAGCAATATTACGCCTTCTTCTCGCAGCTGCTTGCAGGGTTAGATGGCTTTTTTCAATAAATGCCCGAATTTCATGAGGGAAGTCAATATTTTCTTTGTGGGGTTTGATTTCGTCGATGTCATCTTGCGTGAGGAGAATGCCTTTGTTTTGGAATCGTTCAAAAGCCCTTTCCACCAGTTTTTCGACTTTCCGTCGAGCTTTGGATTCTACGGATGTTTTATCAAAAATGATATTGGCGAGCCGGTCATGTGCTACTTCGTATTGCATTCGGGTTTTGGTTTGATCGTAGAGTTATTCTGCAAAAGGCGACTAGAATGATATCTAAACTAATCAAAAATCATGAATTTTCAGGAAGTTAGCAATGGAAGCTTCGTTTAAAATAATCACTCATGCAGCAATCTAATTTTATTTGGATACGTTTTAAGTGGTATAATCATTAAACTAACCACTTACACAGAAAGCCAGCACTAATAGTTGCTGGCTTTTCTATTACTCCACTACTCAAAATGGGAGGGAATCTTCCCGGTCAGAATAGAAAAAATCATCGTTTCCCATCCAAAAAAATCTTCTTCTGCGTATATGGAATTAAGGAATCATTTACTCAAATTTATGTTTTCGGATAAAAATGTACGTGTCGAGACAAGTATTCTCGGCTAGTTTTCTTTGCTTTGTTGAATCAATACTTTGTTTTTATTGCGACGAGATAACTCATTCGTTTGTTGAAGAAGACCGCCATATTATTCTTTTCCCGTTCTCCGGAACGAGAAATTGCTGCCAAGCAATTTTCAAATCAGGCTTCTGCTTACCAAAATAAGCAGATTGCCCGGGCGCTTATCCGTCGGAGTAAAAGAGTTATCCGCCAGTCTGGTATTCCCTTTATTTTTGATGTACCTCAGCAAGGTGCTACTTTTGAAGAACGGCTTTATCAGGCTTGTGCACGGGGTTTTGAGCAGGGCTATCAACGCATTATTGTTGTTGGAAATGATTCTCCTGGACTAACGGCCAGCCACCTCAAAGAAACAGAACGCCTGCTCGATCAACACGATATTGTACTTGGGCCGGCTACCGATGGCGGTATTTACCTACTGGGTATTCACGAGGCTGCTTTTACACAGCTTTCTGAAAAGCATCTGCCCTGGCAGTCTGATATTTTGGCAGGAGCCATACAGCAATGGGTACTCGATAATGGTTTTCAGGATGTCTGGTTGGAAGCACTGGACGATATTGACGATGCTTTTGATCTTTCACAATTTCTGGCACAGCACCATAGTTGGCTGAGCCACCGCATACAGTGTATCCTTTTGCACTGCACTTTTCACTACGATGAGCAGGCTTCATTTGTACCTGCACCTACCCTCCGCTTCATACTCAATCGACCACCACCAATCTGGAGCTAAAAGCCCCAAAAATTAGGTGATTTTATTGTTTTCAATACCATTTGAAAACTGCTTTGATTGTGTGCAGTTGCAAACAACTGCATGCCATTATGTATTCTTTAAACTTAAATGATGAAGCATTTATTAACACTCATTTTTTTGTTAGTGGGACTAAGCCTCCATGCGCAATTGATTACAGGTACGGTTGCGGATGCAGAGAGCGGAGAGCCTTTAGTTGGCGTGAATATACTCGAAAAAAGTACTGGAAAAGGTGCGGTAACGGATGTCAATGGCCGCTTTGAAATTCGCGTAAGCGAGATGGATGCCACCTTGATTTTTTCGTATGTCGGCTATGCCGAACAAGAAATTCAACTCGACGGCAACACCACAACATTAAAAATACAAATGAAGGGCCAATTGGCACTAGACGAAGTTGTCGTAACGGCTCTTGGCCTAAAGCGCTCTTCAAAGGCTCTTGGCTACGCCGTACAACAATTAGAATCCGATAATATTCAACAGGTAAAAGCAGTCAATTTTCTGGACAACCTGAGTGGAAAAATTGCAGGAGTGACCATTAGCCAAGGTGCAACTGGTGTCGGATCTACCTCCAAAATTACTATTCGTGGAGAGTCTTCTTTTACCAACAATAATCCGCTCTTTGTAGTGGATGGTATTCCAATTAACAACAATACGATACTGAATTTCACTAATGAAGCAGCCGCTGGCTTTCAGGAAGTTGATTTCGGTAATGGTGCCATGGAGGTCAATCCGGATGACATCGAATCGCTTTCCGTTTTGAAAGGACCTTCTGCTGCGGCTCTGTACGGTACGCGTGCTTCCAACGGCGTAATTATCATCAATACCAAAGATGGTTCGAAAAGTGAAGGCCTGGGTATTACGTTCAATACCTCCACTTACGTGGAAAATGCGTTCCAGCTACCAGAATTCCAAAATACTTACGGCCAGGGAAATAGCGGTCAATTTGAGTTTGTTGATGGTCTCGGTGGTGGTGTCAACGACAATATCACGTATAGCTACGGACCACAATTGGATGTCGGCAATCTGATTCCTCAGTTCGATAGCCCGGTTACTTTGCCCAATGGCGATGTCGTTCGCGGAGCAGATGTAGCTGTGCATGGCGGACAACCAATTACGCCAACACCTTTTGTGTCTAATCCGGATAACCTGAAAGATTTTTACGAAACAGGTGTTACAACTATCAATAATCTGGCGTTCTCTGGCAATTTTGATCGGGGCCATTTCCGCTTGTCTCTGACCGATATGAACAGTAACTCTATTATTCCGGGAGTTAATTTGATTCGTCGTACAGCTTCCGCTAGATTGACCTTTGAGCCCATTGAAAAACTAAAAATTTCAAGTGCGATCAATTATGTGAATTCCAACTCAGACAATCGTCCGGGTAGTGGCTATGGTTCCGAGAATATCAATTATTCGCTGGTCGCATGGATGGGCCGTCAAACCAACATCAACTCTTTACGCGATTACTGGCAACCCGGTTTGGAAGGTTTGCAACAATATTCCTTCAACTATACTTTCTTTGATAACCCATACTTTATTCTGCTGGAAAACCGCAATTCTTTTGATCGTGATCGGGTGTTTGGTAATGTTTCTGCTTCTTACGAATTCACGGATCATTTGTCACTCACGCTTCGTTCAGGCATGGATTATTCCAGTGAATTACGTCAATTCAGAAGACATTTTAGTAGCAACCGTTTCCGCAATGGAGCATATGCCGAGCACACTGTTTTCTTCCGCGAGGTCAATACGGATCTTTTATTGAATTATAATAACACTTTAGGAGACTTTACTTTCGATTTTTCGCTTGGCGCAAATCGCATGGATCAGACGGCTTCTACCTCTCAATTACAGGCGTTGTCCTTGGCGCAGCCGGGTGTGTTCAAACTATCGAATGCAGCCGAGCCACTTGAAATCTTTGAATTTGAAGCAGCTAAACGTATCAATAGTGTTTACGGTTTGGCAAAATTTGGATTCCGGGATTACCTCTACCTTGATGTGACGGGCCGTAATGACTGGTCGAGTGCTTTGGCTACGCCATTCTCGACGGATAATACCTCCTTCTTTTATCCTTCTGTATCCTTGAGTTTTGTACTTTCCAATGCTTTAGATTTACCTTCTGAAATTTCTTTTGCCAAGCTTCGTGCTAGTTGGGCGCAGGTGGGTAACGATACCGATCCGTACCAAACGAGTGGCGTATTTTTGGCACAAACACCATTTAATGGCGAGCCTACTTTCAGCGATCAAGATTTTATTGCTAATGCAAATTTGTTGCCAGAGCAGACCACTTCCGTGGAATTGGGTTTTGATTTACGATTCTTTGATGACCGACTCAATTTTGATGTCACCTACTATGATGCCCTTACGGAAAATCAAATCTTGTCTTTGCCAATTGCCCTTTCTTCTGGTTATGACCAGATTGTTCGCAATGGTGGCGCGGTACGCGCCCGTGGGGTGGAAATGATTTTAGGCGTAGAGCCTATCCGCAAACCAAATTTCCGATGGAATACCATGGTTAATTTCAGCCGCAATGTCGCTACTGTCGAATCTTTACCGGGTGAGGTAGGCCGCCTAACGCTGGCCTATAACCGTGTTTATGACAATATCAACCAAACGGTATGGTTTCAGGTAGAAGAAGGTGGCCGGATTGGCGATGTTTGGGGAACCGGGTACCTACGTAACGAGGATGGTGATTTTGTTATCAATGAAGATGGCTTGCTAATTGTGGATAATACCCTCAAAAAACTCGGAAATTACAATCCTGATTTTATCATGGGTTTTGTAAATCGTTTTCAGTATCGCAATTTCAATTTAAGCTTTGTGATCGACTGGCGTCAAGGGGGTGTACTCGTGTCTCGTACACAAGCTTTGGCTGGTGTAGCTGGACAATTGGAAGAAACAGAATTCCGTCCAGATGAAGGTTTGGTGTTTCCGGGTGTGGTGAATGTGGGTACGGCGGAAAGTCCACAATATGTCGAAAATACAAAAGCGATCAATCCAGAAACCTACTACCGTCAGTTTTATGATCGTAACCACGAGGAGAATAATACCTACGATGCTTCTTACGTAAAACTTCGTGAATTCCGAATCGGCTATCAGTTCGATAAAGCTCGTCTGCAAGGTAGTTTTCTGAAGGCTTTCCAAAGTCTGGATATTTCTTTGATCGGACGAAATTTGTACGCAATCAGCGATATCCCACACTTCGATCCGGAGCAACTGGCCGTACAGGGCAATACTTTTGTGAATGGCGTAGAAGATATGTCTTATGCGACAACACGAAGCTTTGGTATTAGTCTTGGATTAGGATTTTAAGCCCGATTTTTTGAACGACAAAAAGAAGATAATGAAACAACTCAAATATAGTATTCTCGCATTTTTTATTTTGGCGACAGCCGCCTGTACCGAAGACTTTCAAGAGATCAACACCAACCCCAATGCTCCAGTGGATGTGCAACCGGGTTTGTTGCTCCGCAATGTAATCTTTGATTATGGGGAACAGATGAGCTACGAAGGTTTTGTAGCCGGTAATTTATTGGGGCAAATGTTTACTGCCATCGATTTCAATTTATTTGATCGACACAGCCTTACCGAGCCTCAATTGGGTGGAAACCCTTGGGATATTCTTTATGTGAATTTGCGAGACAACGAAATCATACTCGATAAATCACGAGAGAATGCAGCTTTTGCTGTGTACGAAGGCCCAGCATTAGTGCTGAAAGCCTATATGACGGCGGCATTAACGGATATTTATGGCGATGTTCCTTATTCTGAAGCGCTGAATGGGAAAGAAGGGAATACAACGCCCGTTTTTGATGCGCAGGAAGATATTTATCTAAGCGAAAATGGCATCCTGGATAATTTGGATAAAGCCATTATTGCTATGAAAAACTATCAAGGCGTAACGCCATTGGAAGGCGATCTGTTTTATCAAGGTAATCTGGAAAATTGGGTAAAATTGGCCAATTCGCTAAAAATCAAAGCACTGATGCGAATTTCTGCTCAACAAGATGTAGCTACAGAATTACAAGCGATTTATGATAGTGGCGAATTTATCCAGTCTGCTACTGATAATGCCGTTTTTGATTTTTCAGCTTCTCCGCCGAATAACTTCCGGATATCAACGCTTCGCGTAGGTGATTTTAATCTGTTTATTATGTCTGAAACGATTCAGGAAATACTTACAGAATTGGAGGACCCACGCCAGGAAGTATTCTTTCGCCCGGCAACTAGTGCTGAATTTGCAGGCCAATACCGCGGTTTGCTCAATGGCCCGGATGCATCGCAGCTTTCTATTTCGGTAGCAGATTATTCGTTGACGGGTGCTGTATTTCGTGAAAACGCAGGAGCATTGGATGCTAACTTCATGACTAGCTGGGAAGTGCATTTTCTTTTGGCGGAAGCCGCAGAGAAAGGCCTGATTTCAGCTGATGCAAAAGCATTATACGAAACGGGTGTTGCACAAGCATTTGACTACTGGAATACTGCTTTGCCAGCCAATTACCTGACGGAAGGAGCTGCTGCTTATAAGCTGAATGGCGCCGACCCAATCGAACAAATAATCACTCAAAAATGGTTGGCAAGCCTTGTGAATGGATATGAAGGTTGGATTGAATTTCGTCGTACTGGATTTCCTCAGCTCAAAACCATTTCTGCCAGTTTGAACAATGATTTGATTCCGGTCAGAATGCCGTATCCGACTTCAGAAGATGCGCTGAATAATGCCAATTTCATGCAGGCAGCAGCGGCGACGGATGGCAATAGCGTAAACGCAAAAGTGTGGTGGGATGTCAATTAGTACGCTGCAATGGATTTTGGTATTAGGTTCGAGTTTGATTTTGTTTTGGATTGCACCTTTTGCCAAAACGACCAATGATTTTTTTCGTGGTAGTAAAAACGAGCAGACACCGGGCTTCTGGTTATTGACGAGTAGCCTGGTGATCAGCTGGATTTTTGCCAAATCCATCACCAATGCGGCCAATTTAGGCCTCAGCTTTGGGTTTGTGGGGGGCGTGGCTTATGCCGCCTACTATCTCTCTTTTTTGGTGGCTGGAATTATTATCTATCAGATGCGAGTGAAAGGGCAGTTTCACTCGCTTCATCACTTTTTGGAAAGCCGTTATGGCCGCACGGCCATGCTTTTGTTTTCTTTGTTGATTGCTTTTCGGCTGTTTAACGAAGTCTGGTCAAACACCATGGTCATTGGCACTTATTTTGGTCCCAAAGATTCGATGCCCTATTATTGGGCGATATTAGTGTTTACGGGGCTGACATTGGCTTACGCGCTGAAGGGCGGTTTGCGCAGTTCGCTGCTTACAGATCTGATACAGATGCTGTTGTTTGGTGGCTTGCTCTTTGTCATATTAGGCGTACTCCTTCCGGAAAAAGGTGGTGATGTTGGTGCTTTTGTTGGTTCTGGGAGTTGGACTTTAGCGGGTGGCCTTAATCTGTTTTTTGTGGCCATTATTCAGGTATTTAGTTATCCATTTCACGATCCGGTATTGACAGACCGAGCATTTATTGCACCACCTAAGCTTACGCTAAATAGTTTTATTGTGGCCACTTTCGTGGGATCCATTTGCATCTTGCTATTTAGTTTTGTGGGTATTTATGCAAAGATGGAGG
>JALEHC010000234.1 GCA_022763215.1 Saprospiraceae bacterium | reverse complement strand
AGCAAGTCTTGGTGGATGGTGTCCGTGATTACCTCGCAGATTATCAGAAACCTACTTTGACCGGAGAATTTGGGCTTGGCAGCAACCTAAATTTGGCGAATATCGATCCAGATGGCATCCACTTTCACAATGCGCTCTGGGGCGGTCTTTTTGGTGGCGGCATGGGAAGTGCGATGAGTTGGTGGTGGGACAATTATATCCATCCACGCAATTTGTATTACCATTTTGCTGGGCTAGCTGCTTTCGCAGAACAACTTCCTTTCCTTTCGGAAAATTTGCAGCCTGCCACGGTTCAGGTCAGTGGTGCGCCAGCCGATTTGCAATTATTGCCAAGCCTGGGCTGGGCGGGTATAGGCGATAGCTTCATCAGCATTGACTCGCTCGGGCAGTTACAACCTCAAAATCCAGATTTGGCACTTTATCTCTATGGGAATGAATGGAATACGGCTTATCGCAATCCACCTACCTTTGCGGTAAATTACCCGGATGCGGGTCAGTTTCGAGTTACGACTAATGAAACCACTGGTACCAGTCCAAAAATTGCCATTTTTCTGGATGGAAATTTAGTACTGGAACAATCCGCTTTTCCAAATCAAACGTATACCATAGATGTTCCGGCAGGGGCCCATGAAATATTTGTAGATAACACCGGCGTAGATTGGATTAGTATCAAAACTTATGAATTTGAGCGCTTGGGAACTGCGGTATCGGCCTATGTCCTCAAAGGGGAAAATGCAGATTATGCTGCTGGTTGGTGCCTTCAGCGCGATTATAATCATCAATTCTTGAATGAAAATGGCGAACCTTCTGCCATCGATTCTGCTAATCTGATCCTCAATAATATGCAAGCTGGACAATATACCATCAGTTGGTTTGATCCGCTGAGTGGAGATTTGATAAGCTCAGAAAATCTGGTAATGGAGGAGGAAGAAATAATATTACCCATTCCTGAATTATGGTGGGATTTAGCATTTACCCTACAGCTTTCCAATTCGACTTTCGTCGAAATACAACCAGCCTTGAAAGCGCAAATTTCTCCCAATCCGGTTATGGCGGGGGGCGAGGTACTCATTGAGTTGCCACAAAATAGCAGGCAGTCTGTACGCAGTTTACAGCTATTGAATGCAGAAGGCAGACTAATCCAGGAAATGACTTTGGAGGAAAACAATGAATTTTTTCGATGGGAAGCTGATCGGCTGTCATTCCAAATAAACACTAACTTAGCTGCGGGCAATTATTGGCTCCGAATTCGTGCAAATAATCAATCGATTACGCAACCACTAATTATCATAAACCCTTAATCCATGAATGAATCGGATAGCATCGTATTTGACGTCGGAGGAACTTCCATCAAAAGTGGTATCGTCCGATCAGATTCAGAAATTATTGGTGATATCCGACAGACTTTTATTGATAGTAAAGCAGATCAAGAGACCATCTTATCTACTTTCAAAGGTATTTTGAAAGCACATTTTGAAGAATTGGGCGCGAAGCACCCGGCTTTTGTAGCCATAGCTTTTCCTGGGCCATTTGATTACCCGAATGGCATCAGCAAAATAAAAGGCGTTCAGAAATACGAGTCCATTTACGATCTGAATCTAAAAGCCGTTTTCCAGTCTTATCTACCTGATCCAGGTATTCCAATCTTTTTTTGTAATGATGCTGAAGCCGCAATTACCGGAGAAGCCCGCTACGGCTGTGGTAAAGCATACCATAAAAGTTTGGGGGTTACTTTGGGTACAGGCTTAGGAGGTGCTTTTATGGTAGATGATGTTCCTCAACGTACCGGAAAGGGCGTAACTGCAGATGGGGAGATTTATTATTTCAAGTTCAAAGGCCAAATAGGAGATGATGTCTTTTCCAAAAGAGGATTGCATCAGCGCTTTGAAGAAGCAGGTATAGAGATTGTATCTATTGAAGCAGCAGCGGCCGCCGCCCGGGCTGGCGATGACGATAAAAGAGCCATATTTGAACAATTTGGAACAGATTTTGGTATCTTCCTATCCCAAATTACCAAAACCTTTGAGCCGGAAGCAATTCTGGCACTCGGCGGCATTGCGAATGCCGTTGATCTTTTCCGAAAACAAGTAGAAGCAATTATTCACATACCATTTGTAAAAGGTTTGCTGGGACAGCGGGCAGCATTATTAGGGGCTGCTGCTCTGGCACGTATTCAAATTCAATCGTAATCATGCGAAATTTTATTTTTCTTCTTTTGTTTAGTCTCCTGATGGCTTGTCAGAGCAGTACACCACAGCAAATTCAAGTCCTTATTTTTTCCAAAACCGAAGGTTTTCGGCATACTTCCATCGAAAAAGGAGTACAAGCCTTGTCGGATTTGGCGAAAGCCAATAATTGGACAGCTACGGCCACTGAAAATTCCAATGTGTTTACAGATCAGCAACTCCAAAACTATGATGCCATTATTTTTCTAAATACCACGGGTGATATTCTGAATACGGAGCAGGAGATTGCACTTGAGCGCTATATCCAAGCCGGAGGTGGTTTTGTAGGTATACACGCCGCGTCGGATACCGAATACAACTGGCCTTGGTACGGTGCTTTGGTCGGTGCGCAATTTGAAAGCCACCCGGAAATTCAAGACGCAGAGATCGAAGTGATAGACGCGACACATGCCGCCACAAAGCATTTGCCGAACCCATGGCCCCGAAAAGACGAATGGTATAATTTTAAAGAGAACCCCACGGAGGTTAACATACTGTTGAACCTGAAAGAATCAACTTACGAAGGGGGAAAGATGGGCGCAGAGCATCCATTTGCTTGGTATCATGCGTATGATGGTGGCCGGTCTTTTTACGTGGCTGGTGGCCATACAGAAGAAAGTTATGAAGAAGAAGCCTTTTTGCAGCTCATCAAAGAAGGCATCCGATATGCAGCAGGTACTGGAAAACGCAATTATTCGAAAGCTCGTTCTGAATATCCACCACTTCAAAATCGCTTTGTCAAGCAAACGCTTTTAGATCATCTGGATGAACCTATGGAGTTAGCTATTTTGCCAGATGGACGAGTGCTATTTGTCGAAAGAAAAGGACGAATCAGGAGCTACAACCCAAAAAATGAGCATATCGCTACCGTTGCTATGATCGATGTACATAGCGGAGAAGAGGACGGTTTGCTGGGCATTGCTATTGATCCGGCTTTCGCCGAAAATCAATGGATATACTTGTATTATTCGCCGAAAGGCGGGCCCGACCGCAATCTGCTGGCTCGCTACGAGTTTAAAAATGGAGCAATTGACTTGGCGAGTAAAGTTGAAATACTGGAAGTTCCGACAAATCGGCCAACTTGTTGTCATTCTGGTGGTTCGTTAGCATTTGGGCCGGACGGCTTGTTGTATCTGTCGACTGGTGATAATTCCAATCCATTCGAATCGGCTGGTTTTGCACCAATTGATGAACGCCCGGGTAGAGCATTTTTTGATGCCCAACGCTCAGCGGCTAATACCAACGATTTACGCGGAAAAATTTTGCGGATTCGGCCAGAAGCCGATGGTAGTTATAGTATACCCGAAGGAAATTTATTTCCAGAAGGAACAGCCAATACCCGCCCAGAAATCTATGTGATGGGGTGTCGTAATCCATTCCGAATTGATATAGATCAGGAGCGTAACTGGTTATTTTGGGGCGATGTTGGCCCTGATTCGGGTGAAACGCGTGAAAATCGTGGTCCAAAAGGAATAGATGAAATCAATGTGGCTAAAAGTCCGGGCTTTTATGGTTGGCCTTATTTTAGAGGGCCATTGATACCTTATCGCGATTTCAATTTTGCTAATAATGTCAGCGGGCCGCATTTTGATGCCACCAATGCCATTAATGACTCGCCTAATAATACCGGATTAAAACAATTACCTGCTCCAAGAGGAGCTATGATTTGGTACTCGTATGATGCTTCAGAAGAATTTCCGTGGGTAGCAATAGGAGGGAAAAACCCCATGGCTGGCCCGGTATATTACAGCAAAAACTATGAGGGGAAAAATAAATTTCCGGAATGGTATGACGGTAAGCTCTTGATTTATGAGTGGATGCGACATTGGATTTATTCCATTGAAATGGATTCGGCCGGTGGCTTCCAACGTGCAGTTCGGTTTATGCCTGAGGAAGAATTTTCGCGCCCAATGGATATGGCTTTTGCACCCGATGGCACCCTTTATATGTTGGAGTATGGGGATGCCTGGTTTGCTAAAAATCCGGAAGCGCAGCTTTCGCGAATTCAGTATGTTCGAGGTAATCGACCGCCGCAGGCGGAGATTGTAGCATCTGATTATCAGGGTAAAGCGCCGCTAAGTGTAACATTTGACGCAAGTCAAAGCAAAGACCCAGATGGAGACAACTTAAGTTATGAATGGAAAGTGAATGGAACTATAGCCTCCACGGATAAAAAGTTTTCAACAGAACTGGCACTACCTGGAATTTATGAGCTACAACTGACGGTTAAAGACGAAAAAGGCCTATCTGGCGTAAGCCAAAGTAGTGTGCAAGTAGGCAATGCCGTGCCACAAATTGATATTCGAATTGCTGGAAATCAGAGTTTTTATTGGGAAAACCAGATGATTCGATACGAAGTGGATGTGCAGGACGAAGAAGATGGTGCACTGTATTTCGGGATTAACCCGAAGCGGGTGCAGTTTAATATTCAACCTGTATTTGGTGCTGATTTGATGAAAGTACAAATGGGCCATCAAACCGCAGATAACCTGAGTGGATTGGCGAGAGGAGAACAATTGATTAATGGTTCAGATTGTAAAAATTGTCATGGCGTAAATACCAAAATAAACGGGCCGAGCTATATGGAAGTAGCTCAGTTTTATGAAGATACGCCTGCTAGTCGCGAATTGTTGAGTACTAAAATTATCAAAGGTGGAGGTGGAAATTGGGGCCAAAAAGCGATGGCTGCTCACCCTCAATTGACTAAGGCGGAAGCATTGGCGATGGTAGACTATATTCTTTCGTTGAATGATGCTAATGAAACGATGCAGCAAATGGCATTGGATGGCGTGTATATGGTAGCACCGTCTGAAGAGCGTGAAAAACCGCAATATGCTTTGTCTGTAAGATTTACAGATGCCGGAAATGGCCGCATTGACCCGATTACAAAAACAGAACAGCGCATATTGTTGTATCCTCGTTTGGAATCTTCGGTGGCCATCAAACCCAAAAAAGCAGAAACGAAATGGATGAATAGAGGCTCTTTTACCCACTTGAAAGCGGGGGATGAACTCCGGTGGGAAGCAGTAGATATGAGCCAAATCGATCAGGTGTTTCTTCGCGTAAAAAATGAAGAAAGGGTGACTTGCCAGTTAAAATGGGGCGATAAAGTCCTGACCAGCCAAATTATTGAGTCTTCTGAAGAGGTAAAAAGGATACCGATAACTATTCCTGTGGAGGAAGTTTCCGATAAAAAGCCGCTGGTATTCAAGGTACAAGAGGGCGCAGTCTGGTTGCATACCCTCGAATTTGAGCGAACTTCCGATACTTTTTTATCTATGCATCAGCAATGATCGCTTGCTTGTAGACGTTTTGCAAGTCGGTAAAAAAATGAATATGAAAACGATACTTCAAAATTATATTTTCAGGGCTTATGCCTTGTTGGGTCTGGTAATGCTGGTTTTTGCAACGGTTTCGCCCGTCTTGTCGAAAGGAGGGGAGGGGATCAGCATGCGTTTACTACGCAAATTGGATCATATTTCATGGGAAGGGCAAGTATTGGCCATCTATTTTTTATTGGTGTTGGTCAGTAGTGCCATTGGCCTTTTTGTGTCTTTTTTCAAAGAACAGTCTGAGAATATGACTGCCTTCAGCCTGGTTTTTGGGGTACATTTAGTTATTTGTTTGATTCTAATATTGATGTAAGAATGGATTTAGCCAATCGAATAAAAGCGGTTATAAAAGAAGTGCAGGACTTTCCGAAGCCAGGCATATCATTCAAGGATATTACACCCGTTTTTTTGCAGGCAGATTTGTGTAATGAAATAACTGCACACATTGCACAAAGCTTCCCCGATATTGATGCCGTTGCAGGTATTGAATCTCGTGGTTTTTTCTGGGGGATGAGCGTAGCGAATCGGCTGGGCCTACCTTTCATACCTGTGCGTAAGGCAGGGAAGCTACCGCGTAAGGTGCTTTCGCAAAATTACGAGCTGGAATACGGCAGTGCGCGCATTCAGGTACATGAGGAGGATTTACCGAAAGGTGGACGCATACTCGTACACGATGACTTGCTAGCCACCGGTGGCACCGCTCAGGCTGCTGCACAATTGATCGCTCAAAAAGCCGAAATCGCAGGATTTAGTTTCCTGATAGAACTCGACTTTCTGAACGGTCGTCAAAAATTACTGGCTTCCAGCCAAAATATTCAGTCTATTGTACATTATACCTAATCAATCAGATTCCGAACCGGACAGCCTGCCGGAGGCGTAGCTGGCAAAGGTCGATCGACAGGCGATTGCGGATAATATTGCAGGGTTTGCTGTATCGATCCGGCAATGTCCGTTCCAGCAATCAGCTCCACGAGATACAGTGCTTCGTCTATGCCTGAAGAAATCCCGCCACCCGTAATGCGGTTGCCAGACTTGACATACCGAGGATAGCCAGGCACGAGCTTTACCTCTGGAAACCCAGCCATGCAAGACATAAACTGCCAGTGAGTAGTAGCCGAATGTCCATCTAAAAGGCCTGTTTTAGCAAAAAGCAGGGCCCCTTCGCAAACGGAGCACATCCATTCACAGCCGGGAGCTATCTTTTTCAAATATTCAAAATAAGGATGATTTTTGTTGGGCAACATCTTTTCTAGGGAAGCGATAGCTCCACCTGGAATCCAGAATATCGCTGGGTTTCGTACATGCTTGTCACTAAAAGTAGCATCCGGTAGCAGTTGCATTTTATCGCGGGTAGTAATCGGATTCATGGATTCAGCAACTAGCAAAACGTCTATTTGCCCTAGTTGCCCAGGGTGGTTTTGCAACCAACTAAAGACTTCTTTGGGCGCAGCAATATCCATTAAATCTACACCTGGATAAACAGGGATAACGATTTGGTAAGGTTTTGGGTTTCGCATGGTGTTTATTTACAAAATACAAAAAAAAACGCCCCTGCCGAGCAAATCGACAGAGGCGTTGTGCTGTGGAGCAAAGCTCCGGTCTTATTTTACAATCGTTACATCACCGCGGATGATTTCCCCCGTTGGGATATTCAAGCGCAAGATGAAGTAGTATGTACCTTCTGGAAGGTCTGTACCATCAAGGTTTTGACCCATCCAGTCATTGTTGTAAGGTTTTGCTTCGTAAACAATATCACCCCAACGGTTGAAAATGATCAACTCGTTGTTTTCGTATGCTTCCGGGTTGTTGAGCAACTGGT
>JALEHC010000233.1 GCA_022763215.1 Saprospiraceae bacterium | reverse complement strand
GCAGCAGCTCAACAATATGTTCGTTGAGCTGCTGCTCATCTCGTATCCGAATGTGGTGAGCATATACAGATCGGTATTCTGTTATCTTTTTGAAAATAGTATCATCAATTGGTTCGCCATGATAGAATTTAATATCCAACTCCTTTTTCATCGGTCGGATAATCAACCATGCTTTCTTGTTGGTGAACACAATTGTATTTTTGGAGGCTCCAATATGATTAGGCTCCCAGCCCATCACTGCATTCAGTAAGGCATCAAAGGCAAGAACCAGATGATCTGGTCGGTCGATAAACAAATCATCAATGGTAATATTTACGCAGGAATGCATTTGATTGGGCGTCTTAAATACGCGCTCGCACTTTGGGCAGGTCCACATCTTTTTTAACATAAAAACTTCTAGTCTGATAAATGTTTACCAAGCAACTGGGTTGCTTAAAAAATATTTATTTTATAAATTACGTAACTAATTACGTAGTTAATAAAATAATTTAGCTTTGGATACAAATTTCTTTCGTCAAATTGGTAAAATGGCACTCGGTAGTCGGCTCCGTCGCCTTAGCGAACACCTAACTGAGGAAGCCACACAACTCTATCAGCTTTACCAAGTCCCTTTACACCCCAAGTGGTTTCCTGTTTTTTATGTGCTTTCGCAAAATGGGCCACTGGGCATTACCACCATTGCCACACAGATTGGCCACTCTCACCCTTCTGTCAGCAAAATTGTACGCGAAATGGCAAAAGCAGGCCTGATTGAAGAACGAAAAGACCAGTCTGATGGCAGGCGAAACTTGGTTAGCCTTTCGGCAAATGGCAAAGCCATACAGCCACTTATCGAAAAACAATACCTTGACGTCGATCATGCCGTCGAAGATATTTTGGCGCAAGCCACCCACAACCTGTGGAAAGCACTGGACGAATTCGAGTTTTTGCTACAGCAAAAACCACTGAGTAGAAGGGTACTCGAACACAAAAAGTCTCGCGAAGCCAAAGCAGTACAAATCATTGAGTATAAGCCAGACCTACAGGCTTCCTTCAAACAACTCAATCTTGACTGGATTCAAAAATATTTCACAGTTGAACCGGAAGATCTCAAATCACTCGACAATCCGGAAGCTAAAATACTCCAGCCCGGCGGCAGCATCCTCTTTGCGCAGTACGAAGGCGAAACCATAGGTACCTGTGCACTCATCCCAATGGAAGATCCCGAATATGATTTTGAACTGGCGAAAATGGCCGTATCTCCCAAAGCCCAAGGCAAAGGAATCGGTTATTTGCTTGGCAAAGCAATTTTGGCGAAAGCCAAAGAACTAGGCGCACAACAAGTATACCTGGAAAGCAATACTAAACTCGGCCCAGCCATCAACCTCTACCATAAACTCGGATTCCAGAAAGTGCCAGGCCGCGATACACCCTATGAAAGATGTAATATTCAGATGGCTGTAACGCTTTGATCAAACAATTATGCTACCTTCGCTTGTTTATTCCCATAAAAAACCGGAAGATTACAGTCGGAAAATCGGAGCGATATGAAATTTGAAGAATACGATCTGGCACCAGGCCTGATACAAGGAATCGAAGAACAAGGTTTTAAACGACCAACAGACATCCAGTTTAAGTCTATTCCACCTATCCTTAAAGGGGAAGATGTGCTGGCTGTTGCCCAAACCGGAACTGGAAAAACCGCTGCTTTTGCAATTCCTATTATCAATAATCTGCACTTTCGTAAACGCAATGAACGCCGCCCTGATGGTATCAAATGTATCGTCATGGTGCCTACGCATGAGCTGGCCATGCAGCTGACCGATGTGTTCACCAAGCTCGGAAAGTATACCAATGTCAAAACCTACGGTATCTATGGTGGCGTCGAACAAGATCCACAAATCCAAGCACTTCAAAATCGCATTGATATCCTCATCGCTACCCCGGGCCGTATGTTTGACCTGATTTCGCAAGGTTATCTGCAAGTACATCGTGTTGAAACCTTGATTCTGGATGAAGCAGACCACATGCTTGACCTCGGTTTTATCAAGGATATTCGCGATATGGTAGCTAAACTGCCCAAACGGAAACAGACCTTATTTTTCTCGGCAACCATCAACAAAAAAATTAAGCAACTCGCTTATTCGCTTATCCATAAAAATGCCATTCGCATTCAGATATCACCCAAAGATCCCATTTCCAAAAATGTAGATCACGCAGTCGTTTTTGTGGAAATGGATGATAAACGTTTTTTCCTTGAACGACTCATTCAGGAAAATCCAGACAGTAAAATTCTGGTGTTTGTACGTACGCAAGTTCGGGCCGAGAGGGTTGCAAAAGCAATGGAGCGCGTAGAAATTCGCACCAAGACGATACATGGTGGCAAAGAGCAAAAAGACCGTACTCGTGTATTGGAACAATTTCGTTCAGGTGGTCTGCAAGTATTGATTGCCACAGATGTCAGTGCACGTGGGATTGACATTCCGGATGTAGAGTATGTCGTCAATTACGATCTGCCAACCGACAAGGCAGAGAACTACGTACACCGCATTGGCCGTACCGGCCGAGGAAAAAAGAGAGGACAGGCAGTCAGTTTTTGTAGTGCAGATGAAAAGCCATTTCTGGAAGAAATCGAAAAGTATATCAATAATAGTATAGACGTGCTTGATTTATCAACAGAAGATTATCAGGATACGCTTCTGTTTTCGGATTCTACCGGCCTTGATCGCATCGTACGCGCCATTGACGAAGTGGAAGAGCGGAAACGAAAGAAAAAGAAGGGCAAAAAAAAATAGGGGCCATCTTCCATATTTGGAGATCGCCCCTAAAGGTGTGTATTTATTCAAGTTTTATTTCTTTACAATAGCTGTGGTGCGCAATTCGCCGTTCACATTTACCGTAAGGAAATAAGTACCTGGTACGACATTCAGTTGAAGTACAGCTTGCTGTTGGCCAGCATCTCTGTATCCACTTTCAAAAGTAGTCATACGCTCACCAAGCAAGTTCGTTAGGTAAATTTCTACCTGAGCAGCTGCTTCCAAATCAAAATCAAGAACTATCTCATTAGCGGTTGGATTTGGATAAGCATTCAAGTCTGTTGCTGCTTCATTGCTTTGGTTTAGTGTATTCTGGATAGTACCCATCAAATCACTAGAACCAACTGTTGTGATGCGACCTTCGCCACCTTCCGGATAGTTGACACTATTGATCACACCTGCCAATGATTGCTGAATGTAGTTGGCAAGAGCTTGCTGATAACTAACGCCCAACAAAGTAAAGTCAGCACCACGATATGGATATTGATCACCACCACGAGCAAGGAAGTCGATGGTTGCAATAGTGATTTCAGGCGCATTTGCAACAACTACACCATTTGCAACAACAGGCGTTCCGTTGGACAAAGTCACGGTTACGATACGCTCACCTGCTATAACCACATTACCGTCATTATCCAATTCTTGTGGCGTTGCTTCTGGGTCATATACAATCGTACAACCCGCTACTTGGGCAAAACGACCACTTACAGATTCCACTCTCGAAACAGCATTTTCAAGGATTTCTTTGAATTGGTCAGCAGAAATGGGCTCAATAACTGATACAAAATTAGAGAATGGCAAAATATCAAAAGTCGTCAATAAGGAAATATCAGTTCCCGCTTCGATGATATTATTGTTGCGAATACCGCCACCATTCTGAAGGGCTACGTTTGGTGTCGGAGCACCAAATTGTGCCGCCAACTCAGATGCTTGCCACAACAAAGCATCAGCGATAAGATTACCCTCGTTTGTTTCTTCGGTACGAACACTTCCGCGACGACCATCTAGGTCTACTTCTGTGGTACCGATTACCGTATTTGCCAATTCCTGAATATGTGCCGCCACTGGATTTTCAACTGCCTCTACTAATTCCTGGTTTGGATCATCTGCTTCCACCAATACTGGATTACCTTCTGCAAAAACAATATTTCCGAATGGATCGAAAGTCAACATCAAATTACCGATATAGCGATATTCGCCTGGTGTTGTTACCACCAATACTTCTTCACCTTCTACATCATTGGTACGTAGTGGGTATGGACCAAATATATCTTGATCGTCCAATACAATTGATGGATCATTTGTCAATAATTCATCACCACCACCAGCAATAATAACATCCAATCCTCTCAACTGGCTAGCCAATTCCAACTCTTCATTGATACTCTGAAGGTGGCTGATCATAATAATTTTATTGATACCCATTGCTTCAAAAGCATTGATTTGCTCCTGAGCGATGGCAATCAGGTCATCGTCCACTTTTACATTTCTTGGGCTAGAAATAAATGGCAAATTAGGTGTGGTCAAGCCAAATACGCCCATAGCCACAGTATCGCGAAACACAACCGTACTTCCTTTAATACGTTCGTCATCAACCAATGTCTGCAAGCCTGGCTCTTCCGAGAAATCCAGGTTAGCACTCAAGAAAGGAGCACCTGTATCTTCAATCAAACGCTGCAATACATCTGGCCCAAAATCAAAATCATGGTTACCAATACAAATTGCGTCATATCCAAAAGCATTGATTGCTATTGCATCATACAAGTCATCATCTGCCGAAAGGCTTTCGTTGGCACTAAATTCAGGACCAGGAAGGAAGTTATCACCTGATGACAACAAAATGCTCTGGAAATTATCTACAAAGGCTTGTGAACGCAAGCCATCCAAACGTCTCTTAAAGTTAGCTACACCACCAATGCCATCATCATTTGGCAAAAGAGAAGACTCGCCATCATTATTGTGCAGTACTTGTAGCTGGAAACAATCATCATAAACCGATACATCAATAAAATTGGTTGTCAACAAACCACAAACACTAGCTAGTTGGGTATCAGCAGCATTTGCTCCTGGCTGTGCTGTGATATTTCCTTTATAGGAGAAACCCCATACCCGGTAAGTACCACCTGCATCCAACGTACTCAAATCAATACGAGGAGTCCGGCTTACCATTAAGATATTATTGTTTTCGTCTGTTACCAGATAGCCAACCGGAGTTGGATTGCTATTGGTGGTAAATTTGTACACTCCCAGTTCGTTTGGTAGTCCTGGGCAAGTACCGATTTGTGTCAAACCATCAGAAGTCGAAATCTGAAGGCTGGCACATTGTGCATTCATGCTGTTGGAAAGCAGTAGCATAAACCCTAAAAGGCTTAATAATTGTAAAGCTTTTCTAAGACGCATAAAATTCAATTTTGATATGGTTGATTATAGTGAATACAACAGGCTGCGAATGTGCCGGGCACATTGCATTAATGTTCTGAATTTGTAAATAGGGGGTCAAAACTTAGTGATGCATCTATCGCATCTTTAGGTCGTCTGTTGATTCCCACAGACTTTAAAATGGTTGCTTATGTTGCTGCAACTCTTAAGTCTTACTCAAATCGGCGAGAATTGTTTCAAATATATGATTATTTGATAAATAAAGCGACTGGAAAGCAGCTTGTTATGTAAACTTAAGATTAAGATTTTGGCGAAG
>JALEHC010000232.1 GCA_022763215.1 Saprospiraceae bacterium | reverse complement strand
GTGCAGCACGCTAATTTTCTTATTCTGACAAATGCTTTCTAAAGAAGGCAATTGTTCGTTCCCAGGCCAATTTGGCGGCAGCCTCATCATAACGAGGCGTCGTATCGTTGTGAAATCCATGATTCACATCTGGGTACATATATGCTGTGTAATTGATATCATTTGCCTTTAAGGCTGCTTCATAGTCGGGCCAACCCGCATTCACGCGCTTGTCCAACTCGGCATAATGCAACATAATTGGTGCCTTGATATTAGGTACATCTTCAGCCGAAGGCTGTCCTCCGTAAAACGGAACGGCCGCACCCAATTCTGGTAATCGAACCGCCATTTTATTGGAGATACTCCCACCAAAACAAAACCCAACAACACCCACCTTTCCAGTACATTGAGGATGTTCTCTCAGGTATTCGTATGCAGCAACAAAGTCCTCTAGCATCTTATCGCGGTCGCGCTTGCGCTGCATGGTACGACCTTCATCATCGGTACCCGGATAACCACCCAAGGGAGTCAGGGCATCCGGTGCCAAAGCTACAAAACCAGCTACAGCAGCCCGGCGACATACATCTTCAATATGTGGATTAAGGCCGCGGTTTTCGTGTACCACCACTATGCCCGGTAGTTTGCCGTCCATCTTTTTAGGCATGGCCAGCAGGCCTTTCATCTGTCCGGCGCCTTGCGGCGAATTATAAGTGATATATTTTGATTGCAAACGCGGATCGTTGGCTCGGATTTGCTGACGCTCCTGATATTTAGGCATCAGATAATCAAGTAGAGCGGGCACTGTTAGCCCTCCAACTGCATACATGGAGATTTTCTCCATAAATTCGCGGCGCTCGATCTTGCTGTGCACATAGGCATCAAACAAATCAAAAACTTCTTGCTTAATGTCGTTTTTTTTGATTTTTTTCATACAAAATGGGTTTTATTAGGTCCGTTAATCTTAATTTTTCACCACCACAAATGCATCTCCCTTTTTCTCCTGCAAATAGCCGATTGGCTGCAAAGCCATCCCTTCAGCTTGCATTTGTGTTTCAAATGCCGCTTTATAATCTGGATCAACACTTACCAATAAACCGCCACTTGTCTGTGGGTCTGCTATGATGGTATAAGGTATGCCTTGCGGCAAATCGACCTTCTCGCCATAAGCTTTCCAATTACGGTGCGTTCCGCCTGGAATTGCTTTTTGCTCAATGTATTTACTAATAAAATCAAAGACCGGCACCTTCGGCAATTCTATCACCCCCTGAACATTAGCAGCTTCGCATAGCTCAATCAAATGCCCCGCCAAGCCAAACCCCGTCACATCCGTTAGGGCATGCACATAAGGCAACTGACTGACGGTCTGTCCCAGCACATTTAGCGTAAGCATAGACTGCTTGATAGCTTCAAGGTCTTGTTGCTCCGCCAATTTCTTTTTCTGAGCTGTTGTTACGATACCAACGCCCAGTGGTTTGGTCAAATACAGCAAATCCCCTGCTTTGCCATCCATATTTCGTTTCAAATGCGCTATAGATACTTTTCCGGTCACGGCCAAACCAAAAATGGGCTCTGGTGCATCAATGCTGTGCCCACCGGCCAGTGGAATACCCGCTTTGGTGCACACCTCGCGGCCACCTTCCAATACCTGTGCAGCTACACTGGCAGGTAATTTGTCTATTGGCCAACCCAATATGGCAATGGCCATAATCGGAGCAGCGCCCATGGCATAAATATCGCTGATCGCATTCGTGGCTGCAATCGCTCCAAAATCAAACGGATCATCGACAATGGGCATAAAAAAGTCTGTGGTGCTAACGATAGCCGTTTTTTCATCAATTTTGACGACCCCGGCATCATCTTTTGTTTCGTTTCCGACCAAAAGTTGCTCAAAAGCAGGCTGGCCTTTCTCTGATTGCAGTACTTCGCTCAGTACTCCCGGAGAAAGCTTGCATCCACAACCAGCACCGTGGCTATATTGGGTAAGTCTATATTCCATATTATTTCATTTTTGCTAATTGCACGGCCAATTTCGGTAACTCCTCAAAAGTGATCTGAAATCTTTCGCGTATTAGTGGTTCTTTCTTGTGAATGGTTTTATCATAGCTTTTATCATAATACCACAGTAGTATTTCTGTGGCTTTCGCCAAATCTCCGGCTTGCAGGTATTCCAATGCTTTTTTCGTATTCTGAGGCCCTAATCTTTTTGATATTTTCCGGGTAGCTTCCATCAGGTTTTCTACAGGCAGATAACCATAATCTTCTACCAAAAATGCAACCCTTTCGGATGGAGGAACTTCCAGAAAATAATGCGGAGATTGTTGTAATTGTTGAAATAGCTCATCTGGTAAATTGACCATCCCAATGACGATGTTTTCGTCTTCAATCCAGATGGGTTGATCCAGATCTAACTGTCGGAATGCTTCAAAAAGGTTGTTTTGAAATTGCTCAGTAGTGGGCTGCCCAGTTGTTTTCTGGTTTCCAAAACTCGATCCTTGGTGATTGGCATGGCCTTCGAGGTCAATAATTTGCCCACCTGCTTCTGCGATCAAATGGAGGAGTTGAGTCTTTTTACTTCCCGTATGCCCGGTAATCACTCGCAAAGGAAGATGCTGCTCATAAAAGGCTCGCTGGCTTTTGCGATAAGCTTTATAGCCGCCTTCCAGTATTTGAGCCTTGAAGCCATAGCGTTCCATTAGCCAGCCCATACTGTCTGAGCGCATTCCACCACGCCAGCAATACAGGTTGAGTTGTTCCGAAGCTAATTGCTCTGCTTGCTCAATAAAAGCCGACATCTTGGGCCCTACTATATCTAGCCCTCGTTTGATGGCAGCTTGCCGTCCTTTTTGTTTGTAAAGCGTACCTACTTCTGCCCGTTCTTCATTACTAAACAATGGCATGGAAATAGCTCCCGGGATGTGCCCCGCTTCGTATTCTTTGGGCGAACGAACGTCCAAAATTGGAATTTGAGATTTTCCTTCTAAAAATGCATTGGTTTCTATTCGCTCCACCTTCTTTACGCTACTTAGTCAAAAAATTAGGCTCTGTTAGCTGCCTTTGCGGCAAATGGAAAGGCTGCCAGAACCCATGCACCTCAAACATTTAAGGTAATCATAAGTTTAGAAGAGGTAAAGTTAACAGAACTTCTGGTTTTAAAATCACACTGATTTATATGTTTCAGGAATATCTTCAGCACCGAATCAATAAAGGCGCTACCTTTTTGATTGAGGAAAAGACGCCCCATCTTTTAGCTTTCGCTAAATTAGAGGAAGGCAATAAAAAAATTGAAATTACCTTTCTGGATGGCCAATCTAAAGACCTGCAATCCAAGATTTGGTCTATTTCCGTTTGGGATATTGATGAGCAGACAGATAAGTTTTATGCAGCATACTCAGCGCAAGATTATATCCAGATTAAGCCTTTGGAATTTGCTGACCTGGAAACCTATCGCCAAGCATTGGAAGCCTGTTACATGCAACTAACCAATGAAGTGCTCCCGGATTTGGCGAAAGCCCAAAACTGGATCATAAACGAAAATCATTGCTTTCAGCGAGTTGTACTCGATAATATTTTTGATAAAGCTTGGTACGAAGTTCTAAGCAAGAATCGACCTGCCTACAAGCAGTTATCGAACTATCAATTGGGAAAAGCCATTCATCTGGCCAACCAAATTCGAAAAAAACCACATGACTTTCTGAAACAATTACAGCAAAAAAGTCTTGAGTACAGGGGTAAAGCCAAACAGGCGAACTGAGCTGTGACTTTTCCTATACTATAATGTAGCTTTCAACCTAAATATCTGACCTATGCAGTTTCCAAAATGGTTAATTATCACGGCTCGTATTTTTCTGGTGCTTATTGCCGGAACGCTGATGAGCGGCATCGTTTATGAACAAGCTTCCCGCTATTCGGCCCGCTCTAATTATCAGCCCGAAGGAGAGTTGATGGACATTAATGGCCGCCAACTCCATGTGGTACGCAAAGGTCAGGGCGGGCCAACTGTCATTTTTGAATCAGACCTGGGAATGTCGCATATCGTTTGGGACAGTATTCAGATGAAAGTCGCATCAGAAACAACTACCCTCAGTTATGATCGCTATGGTCTGCTGTTTAGCGAAACTAATCGTAATGCGCTGACCGCAGAGCATTTCTCAACTCAGTTGGAAGCCGTGTTGAAGAGTGGCAATTATCCAAAACCTTATTTGATTGTAGGCCATGGACTAGCTGCTTGTTTTTTAAGGCCTTTTGTTCAGAAATATCCGAATGATATTGCCGGAATTATTCTGGTCGATCCAGAGCATCCACAATATGAGCGACGCATGTCGCCCAGCCTGAAAACCGAACTTGAAGACCAGCAGCGAAGTCGTCGGGCAACTGAGTTTTTGAGCGGATTTGGGTTTATGCGAACCATTTTGGCGAATCAACCATATTTTGATCAATTGGATGCTGATCATCCTTTAAATCAATTTCATCGCGATAATTTTTTCAGGAATTTACCAGGCATGTTTCATGAACTCAATACCCAAAAAGATATTCGAGCTATAGCAGAAGCTTCTTCAGACTTTGGGAATATTCCCTTATCAATTATTACGGGTACGGCCATTCACCGAGTCACCGCAATAGAAGATGAGCAACTACAAAAAGAAGCCTATCAACTTTGGCGAGATTTGCAAGAAGAGCAGCTGGCTTTATCTGACGAAAGTCGGCTAATATTAGCTCCAGAGAGTGGGCACCTCATCCAAGTCGAACAGCCGGAAATTGTACTCAACACCATACTCGAACATCTTAAATTTTTACCCGCCAGTAAGGATACCACAGCAGCGGTGGCACCGCCTTATTGAGTATTCTAAGCCATGGTAGAAGCAAAAGACTTTGTCACAAAAATGTCAAAATAAACATTTCTTAGTTTTTGCCGAAAGGCCGTAATCATATCTATTTTTGCAATAATTTGAAGGATTGCCGGCAGGCTTCCAAATAAAATTTCATGTTTCTAATCAAAGCAATCTTTGCTTTCAAAGACTAGCTCATAGTGGGACTTTTACACCAAAGCACCGAATAATAATTTGGTGTACATTGCAGTTATAGAGCACAAACCAAACAAATATCAAATCGTTAGAAAGTTTTGAATTAAGAAGACCCAAAAACAATTCCCATGGTACACGAACTTGAAAATGACAATCTAAGAGAAATAATAGAAAAAGAAGATACTGTAATTGTACAATACCTGACGGGTGGATATGATCAAATGAAACCGCAGTTTTCGCAGCTAGCTGCTGAATACCAGGAAGCGGCCTTCATTATCGTGGATGCAGAAAAGTGCCCGAAAGCCATTCAATTAGCTAATATTTATCAGCTTCCGACTTTTGCGGCTTTCAAGAGAGGTAACTTTGTGAATCAGGTACACACCAACAAACTAGACCTTTTGAAGGATCTAGTAAATGAAATTACCATCAATTAGTTTTTTGGTAAGACCAACACGTATGTATTAAAATATGAATATAGTTCGGGCAAGCCCTTTTGGTTTGCCCTTTTTTATTGCTTTTCAGCAAATTAAAGCCCATTTTCCCAAACCAAGCGAGCG
>JALEHC010000231.1 GCA_022763215.1 Saprospiraceae bacterium | reverse complement strand
GCCTCCGCTTCCTTTTTCTTGGCCTCCTCTTCTTTTCGCCATTCTTCGGCAACCTTTTTGCCTTTCTCGAATTTTTCGCGGTAGACTTTCTTCAGGCCTTCCGTATCGAAATCGAGTATTGTTCCACCTGATTCAAAATGCTTTTTGAACACCTCACCCAATGCATAGGTAGAAGCACCATTCATAGCAGAAGCCGCTACGCCACCCACGATTGAACCAACGCCTGGAACTAATTTGATCAGGCTGCGAGCACCGGCCCGAGCAAGAGTCGAACTGGTCAGCGAGGAAACAATGGCTTTGCCTTGGTTTTCGGCAAAATCTACTTCGTATACTTTACACAACTGGCGAATCATATCGAGCTGCAAAGCACCTACCGCAAATACATCAAAAACAATCGGAATTGGAATAAAGCTCACGCCCATAGACATGAGCACATGGTTTTTGATAACCGTAGATGCGTGCTTAGATTTATCGCTTTTATTGCTCATAATTGTATTTTTTAAACCTTTAGCTGCGTATTTAAAAATCTTTTTCTTGTCAATCATAATCTTAAATTCTACTTCATTATACACGACTTTTGGCAATCATGCGCCTTTTCTCGACTAATTATTCCACTTTTAGACGAATTCCCTGTGAGTGACTACTGAACTCCGGTGCATACATGCATTGCATACTCGTAATGCCATTCGAAAAATCGCCTTTATGTACTGCTCTCAAGGGGTATTCGAATACGTAGGTGCCTTTCGGCAAATACGAAATAAAGAAATGGGTGGCCACATCGCCGGGGCTTTCATAATACCCCAAACCGTCTTGCCATTTATAACGACTCAAACTTTCAATCGGTTCTAATCCGCTGGCTCGCATATCTTTTAAGTGCACATATTCCATTGGGCGATCCACTCGAATTTCAATGCGGACTTTCAGTTTATCTCCACTTTGAATGCTTGTTCCATCAGTCAGAAGCTGCAATTCTGGTCCTTGTTTGGTATTGACTTCTATGAAGACTTCTTTCTTGATCTGAAGTGGTGTTTCTTCGAAAGTTTTGATTTGATCTAAGTCTTCAAAGTATTGCCAGTAGGCACTTCCCCAAGCGATATTTGCATTCGGATTATCGACCTTAATTTTAGAGAAGTTCTGATTGATCGCTTCTTCTTGCCACTTCGTTTTAAAATAGCCGGTACCAGCTTCTGCGGAAGCCTGGGCTTCTTTCAATTGCGGTATATACTGCTTCGCTTTCAGCTCAGGAAAACTAATACGTACTTGCTCTGTTTCGTCCAGCCAGTTTTCACCATGATGCAGAAGGGCATAAATCGCATTTGCCGTTGCTTTAGTTGTTTTCCAATGTGTCGTTTGTTTGTTTTTGAGCAACCAAATTTTGATTTTTTCTACTGCTTCCGGGTCTTGTCCGACTTCTGCAAATACTTCCACCATCAGGCTTTGAGTTTCGACAGGCAATTGATACCAAAAGTAGCCCCACTCATTTTTCCAGTATTTACCCAATTCTTCATTTTCAATAGAGCGTTCATCAAGGGAAACAACAATTTTTTTCGCTGTTTCGGATTCCTTGTTTCTGTGCAAAGCAATAGCCAAAAGACCTTGCTCGTATACCGAGCGTTGTAGCCAGTATTTTTTGGCTTGCGCCAAATAATAGGCGTGGTATTCTTTTACCTTATTCATTGGAATATCGGAGAAGAAAGAACGAGCATACAGATAATGGATAATAAGGCTATTCAAGTGATTATCATCCATATTTATTTTTCCATCCTTTGCTCTTTTCTCTAATTCCAGGTAATGATCGCGGATTTCAATATCAATAAAACCAACTGCTTTTTCTGCAATCTGATAAGCTTTGCTATTGTTGTTCCAATCGCCAATTTCCATGGCTTTCAGGCGCCCCATACCTTCTACCAGGTACTGCGTAATGTACCAGTTCCCACGTCCGCCTGGGAACCAAGAAAACCCGCCGTTGCTTGCCTGACGCTCGCCAATTTTGCGCAAAGCAGCCTGTTGTTCATCAGCCATGCGATTGAGGTCAAAGAGTAGTGCGATATTCTTTTGCTGCTGTTCTTCGCTCTGCGCGGCCAAAACCCAGGGTGTTTCTTCCAAGAGTACACTTTTGAGCTCTTGATTTTGCGAAAGCTTAGACTGAAGTACATCTGCTCGCTTCCATTGCTCAAATACCTGATTAATTTTGGGATACGACTGTGCAATATTTGTCGCCAGACTATTGGCGTAATAGCGACTAAAAATCTGCTCCGTACATTCATACGGATATTCCATCAGATAAGGCAGCGAACGAACCGCATACCAAACCGGATTGGAAGTAAATTCAAGGCTAAACTGATGATGTTTTAGCGTCTTTGATGCGGATGCCTTTTGCATGGCATCAAAAGAAAAGGTCTTCTTTTCATTGCCACTTATGGACATCGGCATGGTTTCGGTTACCAACATCCGGTTACTCAAAATCGGTAAGGCATCTTCTTCCCCATCTGCTAATTGGTCTGTCTGAGCAATGACCCGATGAACGATAGCCATTGGCTCGCCTTCAGGTACTTGCAGCGTCCAACTGACCAGGGCTGCCTGACCGGCTTCCGCCGAAAAAGGTACGTTTTGTTTTTTCAAACCAAACAATTCGTCTACTGCTTCGCCGGTAATGGCATTGAGCAACTCTAGTTCGGCATTTCCCGTAAGGGTGCTATCTGTCAGGTTGCTCACCTTTGCGGTAAATACGACCTCATCTCCTTCCCGCATAAAGCGTGGCGGATTCGGCTGTACCATGAGTTCTTTTTGGGTGATGACCTCATCCCTCAGAAAACCAAACTCCAAGTTTTGCGTATGAGCAAAGCCCAAGAACTTCCAGCGAGTCAAGGCTTCATTCATGGTAAAGCGCAATTCTACATTCCCCTCTTTGTCAGAGTACATTTCTGGGAAGAAGAATACGGTTTCTTTCAGGTTTTTTCGAATTTGTACGGGAGGCGTTTCGCCCTTCTTATCGGAGGACGGCTCCTCCGCTGTTTCAGATTTTGTACTGTTAAGGCCCGCCACTTTTCCACTCAATTCTTCTTGTGGGGCAGGTGCCGAATCGGCTTCCATTTCTGCAGATTTGGCCATTGGAGCAGGAGGTGGAGCAGACCCTGTCAGCGTATTGTTCGATTCAATAGAAAAAAACGCAGCATCTGATCTGCTAGAGCGGCTAAATAAAGTAGGATTGCTATTAGGATAAAAGCCAAATGAATTTAATCTGGGAGTAGGTCGGGTTATGAATCCTTCTTGTGCTGCCTGCCAATCTATGGCATAAAAATGGGCGTTTCGAACGTCTATGGTATGTTCATTCCAGTTATTCCGAAACCAATAGTAATTAGGATAAAGACTGAGATTCCAGTCGTGGTCATAAATTTCATCCAAGGATGCATCATAAAGCGTTGCTACCATTTCAGCAGCGATGGCTTCCTTTTTAGGGCCTGTAATTTTGAGGCGCCATTCTTCTTCCGCTCCTGGTTTGAGTTTATCTCTGAAGCTCATCCACTCCAATTTAAGGTCTTTATTGCTCCAGGGTACCCTAAATTGAACTCGCTCTGTGAATTGGCGACCAAAACGGGTAGTCATGGCATAAGCCCCAAACCCACCGCGGTGTTCTTCTGTAACTAGAAAATCCAGGTTTTTCCAGTTGGATACTTTTAGGTTATTTTCGCGAAGTACCTCATCATTTCGGCCAATGGCATAAAAGACGTTTGCATCAGCACTACTCCCCAAAAAGAGCTGGCAGTTTTCGCCGGGCTGTAGTGATTGTTGATTATAGCCCAAAAACAAGACTTTTTGTGGAATAGGTTCCTTTTTTTGGCTATCGTACAATGCTACTAATCTTTCGACCGCTATTTCGCGGTTCTTTTCATCTGTGGTTTTTAATTTGATTTTGTAATACCCAGCTTGCCAGTCTTCCCACTCAAAATTGATTGACTGAATATCGCTTGTATTGATAAGCTGATCAAAGACTTTATTGCCTTGTCTCCAGTTTTGGGGTTCATCTTCATTTTTAAATGGCAAATGCGGGAATTTTTCTACAAAATCCTTTTCTTCCATCAAGTATTGATCCGGTTTATTCCAAAGTCTGCTAATCAACAATCGATCAGGGTTTTCCAATGGATATACTTCAACCTGAACCACGGCATCCTGTGGTTTTTGATCAAGATTGGTTACTTGAAGTGGAAATTCTTGTACCACAGATTTATCCACTTCGGCTTTGATCGGAAAATCAAATAACAAACCTTCCCTTGCCAAGCGAATAGACTTGGTTTGGCTATGGGTCTCTCCGGTAATATCAATGATTTCAACTTCTATCTTAAAATTAAAGGCTGGGCGTCCTTCTGCTGGCAGACTAGGTTCTGGTGCCGCTTCAAATGCAAATTCAAACTGCCCGTTATCATCTGTCTGACCGCTACCCATCGCAATTTCTACGGTACCAACTGACGGATAATATATTCTACGAAAATAAGTCCACGGATAATACACAGAGCGAGTGACTCGGTATCGGTAGCTTGCACCGCTGATATTATTTCCCGCGAAAGCGAGGCCCTTACCTGTAATGTTGACGCTATCGCCCAAACTATAACTGCCGTCTAATTCATCAAAAACGACCTCAAATTTTGGTCGTTTATATTCTTCCACTCTAAATCGGTGGCGGCTGCCACCAATACTGCTATTCAATGACATTTGCCCTTTTAATCCGCCGGAAGGCAAAACAAAAGAACCCTGTACCGTTCCATATTCATTGGTATTCAGTGTGACTTTGGCTACCTCTTGATTATTGACATCAAAAAGGGAAACAACGACCTCCCTATTCTTCATTAAGCTGATGTCCTCATTGACCAAATCCTGCTCCAGTGCCATCCCTTTGAAGTAAACCGTCTGCCCAGGTCGGTAGATAGACCGATCCATAAAAAAGTGCGTCCATTGTCGAGTACCTTTAGGCTCAGAGGTCACATAATTGCGGTGGTAACCTCCATTTTCATCCATCAGATCATCATTTCCTCGAATGAGGCGAAAGAAATAATATCCTTGATCACCCGACTTTAGTTCTGCCAATCCATTTTCATCTGTAGTGCCCGTTTGTTTACGAATCAATTTTGTTTTACGCGTAACTCGATTGTAAGAACGCTCGTAAGCTTCCACTTTTACCCCTTGGAGGGACTCGCCCGTTTCGCGATGCACGACCTTTACAGAAGGCTTATTATTGGTGTTATTATACCAATAAGCCATTTCAGAGACGGAAAATGCTACCACTCCCATAGTATGGTTCTGAAAAGTAAAATCTGGATGATCAGAAATGAGCAAGGCGTATTTGCCGAAAGGCAGTCCATCAATCGGAAACTCAACTGAATGTTGTTGAAAATCGCCAGTATCTGGCAAATCTAAGCTCCATTGTTTGAAGGGTTTCTTGTCAATAAGCTTCTGAATATCTTTGTCAGAGCGATTATTGAGCAAATACATGTGCTCAAATTCTTTATTGATATCGACTATTCTCAAATATATTTTCGCAACATTTCGGTATTCGGCTTGCGCCAAAATCGGTTGATGCGGTAATACGACCTGTTCCACTTTCGTGGAGATCGATTTTTGTTCGACTTGTCGGATGATATTCCTGAAAGCAGGTGCCAGCTCACTTTCCGGAAACTGTTCAAGTGCATTTTT
>JALEHC010000230.1 GCA_022763215.1 Saprospiraceae bacterium | reverse complement strand
TATCCAGAGGAAGTCGCAGGTTTGGTCTTTCTGGATTCTCCACATCCTGATGAGAGTAAAAGACTGAATATGCCACCGGAACCAAAATTTTTGAATACCCTTTATTATGCAGGCGCTATATCCGGAGACTTGGGAATTTTAGGACTATTCGATAGAATTTTGGGGCCAATACTCCGAGCACCTGGTTTACCCGAAGAAGTAACAGATCGGTACCTTGACTATACACTTGATGGAAATTATCTGTGGGGGTATTTGGAAGAAGAAGCCTATTATCCCGAACTGGTAGCAATGTCGAGAACAATCACAGATTTTGGCTCAAGGCCAATCAGGGTTTTTGCAGGAACAAATCTGAATGAAAAGGCTCTCTTGAAAATGGGATTAGATCCCGAAAAAATCAGAACCGAAAGGAAAAAAATGCAAGAGGAAATGGCCAATCTTTCAACCAATGGAAAAGCTTTTTTTCTGGAAGGTGGGCACATCACTATTTTTAGCCAAAAAGAAACTGCAGATATTATTTGCGCTGAAATACTTAAGCTTTCCAGCGCAGCAGTAGGTGAGAATCAATAATTTTTTTTGGCTCTCTGTAATTCTAACGCGTTTTTCCGAACTTACTTAAGTGACGTTTTAATCAAAAACCTAATTGATTATGCCTAAAATTGGAGAAAATAATAATCGGATGATGCCGATTTGTCTGGTACCAGATGCCGAAAAATTTATGACTTTCCTCAAAGAATTATTTGGTGCAGAAGAACTGATGCGAGTACCTGCCGAAAACGGAACCATCCAACACGCTCAAATGCGTATCGATGATTCGGTATTAATGTTGGGCGAAGCCACCAAAGAGTTTGGTGCCCACACCTGCATGATGTACATCTATGTAGATGATACAGACGCGACCTTCAAACAAGCCATTGATATGGGCTGCAAGTCCGTCATGGAACCTTATGAAGAAGCCTATGGTGCCAGAAGTGCCGGTTTCGAAGATGCTTTCGGCAATACGTGGTGGCTGGCTACGCTACATTAAAAATACTGGCCAAGCCCCAATACCAAGCCCCGCTCCTCAAAATTATACAAGTCGATTCCATAATCTATTCTGAATATGGCATTAAATGCATTTTTGTAAATCAAGCGAAGGCCTCCACCTATAAAGTGCCTAAAGTTGGCACCATCAACCAAATCATTTAGTTGGCCACCTGGATTGCGCCAGGTACCGGTATCTGAAAATCCGACCACTTGCGCGGCAAGCTGATGTCGGTCAAAGACCGTATGCCGGTATTCCAAGTTCAGAATTAGTGCAGCCGTGCCTCGGTCAATACGATTGCCAGAGCCTCGGATGTTGACGTTGCTATCCAATACAAAAGGCGCAAAAGGGCTGTCCTCATTTGACGAAAGTCCGATCCTTAGCCTTGCGGCAAAATTGCCCATTGGGCTAGTACGCTTGAAAAAACGGGTGTCATTGATCAGAATATAAAAAGGTTTTCCTTCCGAAAAGTCATAAACAGCCTGCAAATTGAGCAGATTGTCAAAGCCTGATCGGTAAAAAAAGTCGTAATTCAATCGCTCGAATTTGTGTAATAGCTTGGCCAGGCTTTTATGCCGGGTAGCAGCCTCTGGGCCGGGCGTGATCTCATTGCTGTGACGTTCGTTTTTTTGGTACGTTTCCGTAAAATAAGCACCTCCCAATTCGATATGATTTCGAAGCGAAAAATGGTGAATTAGTGTTCCGCCATAGCTAGTGTTGTCGTAATTGTAAAAGACCTGATTGTCTTCAAAGTAAAGCGGTTCGATAGAAGCCCACTTCAAAAACTGAGCAGAAAATCCCCATTTGGCATTAGCCAGATAAGGCATTTTGTAGCTGAGTTGTACATTGTCGCGGCCCTCATTATTGCGATACACCGCAGTCAGCTCCGCGCCTCGTCCAAACAAATTAAACTCAGAAATACCGAGTTGATACCAAAAATTTCGGCCTACTCGTCCAAAATTTACAATCGGAAAAAGGGTAAACGCTTCTTCGATCTCATATTGTAGTATGATCCCGTGCTCGCTTGTATCCAGTTGATAAGTCGCATCGGCTACCATGCCCAAGCTAATCAGGTTTTGTAAGTCTGCTTCGATAGCAAGGGGTGAAAGTAGCTGCCCGGGCTGACTTTTGATGAATTGCCTGAGGAAAGACGCTTTCGTCTTTTTTAACCCTTCTATTTTGATTTCTCTTATCGTGGCTTCCTGTGCTTGCGCAAAACAGGCAAAAAATAGCAAAAGATATAGCAGTCTTTGTTTCATCAATCGTGATTTGCGATTATCGGTTAATTCGAATACCCAAATTCAAGGTAGAGGCGCGGCCATTGTTTTGTTGCAAAAACTCATTAGTGAAAGCCGTATACAATAGTTCCAATTCAAAATTGGGGGTAAATTGGTATTTAGCACCAAATCCCGCTTGCGCGAAATAATCAAAGTCTTCTTGCCAGAAAGGCGAAAAATTACTCAATGCATAAAGCGTAGTTTTCGGATTCGGGAAATAACTAAAAATCACAGTTGCTGGCGTAGAAAAGCGATTCAGATCATTTTCATCACCTATATCTTCCAACCAAAAGTCAATCTCCGTGAACAAGGAAAACTCTGAGCCAATCGAAAAGTCATTGAATACTTGGGTCACCCAAGTGGCGCCGTCCCAGTCGATGTATGCTTCTTGGTCATTGCCTTCCAAGTCTTCGCCAACCGGAATCCAAAATGCACTTTGCACTGAAAAATTGGGTAGTGCTTCAATCGGTGCCCATCTGATTTTTGGCCCGATACTGGTCACACCTTGTCGGCTTTGGCCACTATCGCTATTCCCAAATACATGAAAAGCTGAGTTTGGAAGGCGTTCATTCCGAACTCGACGGTACCGCAAATCAAAACCTGCGTTAAAACGATTGCTTACCCCATACAAAAAGCTCAAACTGGAAGTGAAGAAAGTAGATCGATCGGTAAGGTTTTCACCATTTCCGGTCTGTTGGGTGTAGAGGTTATTAAACCACTTGGTCTCGGTCGTACCTTTAGCAATAGCGGCAGATACCACGTACCGTGCTTCGTTGTTTTCTATTTCGGTACTTGTGCTGACCATCTGGTTAAGTGACCAATCGTATGCATAATAGCTCACTTTATAGCCTGATGGTAGTTGAGTTGTCCGATACTTGTTAATAAAGGCCAGTACCATTTCCTGGCTTCCGCCAAAATCCTTTTGATACCAATCAAAGATTTTAGAAAGCTGGATAGATTGTTTAGTTGGTTCAACTCGTATGAACTGCTTATCGTCGATTGCATTTTTTGTTTGCTGATCGAGTTGTCTTTCTAACAAAGCAGGTTGATAGGCAAAATCAGTAATTGGAGGACAATCAAGTGCCCCACAAACTAACACAAAGTGTAGTCGTGCATCTGGAAAATCGGTAAACAACCATTCTTTTTCGAGTTGATTCAGGCTTACTTTTTTGCCAGCTACCCATTGATCCTTTTTGTCAAAAAACTGAGGGACATCCAATACAGATGCTAAAGGATAATGTTGACTTGCTTTATGAATGACCAACAAATTGTAAGCATTGATCAAAAATGCTTTTTGTTCATCAGGTGTGAAGTACTGTAAGTCCGCTTCCTTGATTTGCTGCACCAGCGGCTGAAGCGGCTGCTCGTTTTGAATTTTGGCGTAAGCCACTTGCCCATTTTGGACATACTTTTTCAGAAAAGCGTCGGTTTGTTCAAAAAAACTAAGCGCTTGCTGCGCATTTGCCGCAAAGGCAAACAAAGAAAAAAGGACGAGGGTAAAGATTGATTTTTGCATGATTTACTGCTTCCGGTTAATTGATACCACAATCTCCATAAAAACAGGGCTGCAAAAATCACAAAAGTATATACGCTGGCTATAGTGTAGCGGCCGAGACAGTTTGGGCCGCCAGCCCTGATGGGTACTGGCGGCACCGATTGTTATTTTTTCGTATAACCCGAAACTAGTTTGGGCATTTTGAATTTGATTTCAATTCTTCGATTTTTTTGCCGGCCTTCTTCTGTGTCATTGGAGGCCACAGGCTGGGTAGCTCCATAGCTGAATACGTTGATCCGTTGCCCTGGAAACCCACATTTATTGATTAGAAAATCTTTTACGGCTTGAGCACGATCAAGTGATAGTTGCTGGTTGGTATTTCGATTGCCGGTGTCATCGGTATGACCATGCAATTCTATATCAGCGCCCATGCGGATTGCAATTTTGAATAATCGAGTGAGTTCGGGGAAAGCCTTTTCAGGATTGTCAAACTCAGCACTTCCTTTTTTAAAAGTACTATTGATGAGTTTGAAGTTTTTGCGGATAAAATCGAAGGATGTAACGCGAAAAGTATCGCGAATAATTTCTCCGGCCGGAATATCTTCCAAATGATAATTTTTGTCAAATTCAGAATAATAACCAGGTACCTCCGGGAATAACCGAACGACTTCCGTGCTATCTTCCACCGTGTAGGAATAAGTTCCCTTTGAGGAAATCACTTGGGCATGCACATTGAGCTGATAATTGGGCGTATATTCCATAAAACCCTGATTGATCGGTTGACCATGCTGATCGAGTACAATACCTGCTAATCGGATAGCATTTTGAGGGAAGTTGGAGGGCGCAAGTTGTACTTCCCAGATATCCTTGTTTTTATTGCAACGATCATAGCGATGAAAGTAGGCCATACCGGTATATTCCGACAGAAAAGTGATGCCCTCGTCTTGGAAAGCGGTATTGATCGGGAAGCCTAGATTGGCAACCTCTTCTGCATTTTCCCAATCGTAAGGGTTTTTCAAATTGAGGCGGTACATATCTTTCCTTTCCAAGCGTGCCATCGGATCAGAGGTAAAGAGCAGCATGCGTCCGCCCAGCGCCATAACCGGATTGCCTTCATTGGTGAAGGGACTATTCACGCCACCACCGATAGGGCGTAAGCCTGCGTATTCGCCCTCCTCGTTGAGTTTGGCCATGTAAATATCCTTTTTAGGTGGTTGGTTGGCCCGGAGTGGCGAAGAATAATACTCGACTAGCAGGAGAGAATCATTTGGCGAAAGCCATGCAAAATCAGCGACCCTTGGTGACAATGGAATTGGAGAAGAAGGTATCCATTTCTTATCTATATCTGGTCGATAAATCAGGTGCAGACTTTTATTGGATTTAACCAACATTCTTCTACCATTTTCGCTAATACCAAGCAATATAATATCATTGCTCAGGCTCAGTTCAGGTACAACTTCAGGCTCGGTCCATTTTCCATTTTCATGGAAAGAAGTCATCACCTGCGCAAAGCCCGTTCCGTCCTTTCGGACAAAAAATACTTCGTCGGTATCACCCCAGGAAACAAGGCTGTATTCGTCGTTTACATCGGTATTCCAGGCGGCCACTTTATGTGGGATTTGGCGATTTTTTTTAGCGGCTTCCAGTTTCTCGCCAAAATCGTCAAAAAATTCCTGCTTGCTGATTTGGAAAAAGAAGCTTTGAGTACAAACCATTGAATCTGGGTACAATGGCTGGAAAGTGGTAAGTGCTTTCTCTGCCAGCTCGAATTGTGCTGTGGTAGCAAAAAAATCGAGGGTATGAACAGCCAACTCAAAGATCATTTTATGGTGTTTATACTTTTTGGCAAAGTAAACCACTTTCTGAATCAGTGCATCTGCTCGCAGGTATGGGCCACATTCGATTAGGCTGCTGTACAAATTCATAATTTGCCGAACATCTTCCAAATGCTCGGCTTCTTCCATGCTTAAATCTGGTATTTGTTCCTTAACATTTGCTACACAGAGGATTTGACTGCAAATTTCGGGATCTAGAACAGTATGGGGTGTTTGTTTGTGGAATTTCAAAAGCGAGCGAAGGTTGCTTTCACAAAGAATGTCCTTGCTGTCTTCATACCAACAGTCTTTAGCAACTACATCATTTGGAAATGTAGCTTTAAAGTGATCCATTTCGCAATAAGGACGATGCAGCCGAAAAATATCCCAGATATTTTCCTTGATGTCCCAAAATGCTGCAAAATTATCTTGCAATATATAAGTATCAAAATGCTGATCAATGATAGCTGCATCTTGATAGCTAATGCCCCATGGATTGCCATTTTTTAATGAAAAACAGGAGTAGGATGGATCATTTTTTATGGTGCTCTCATCAGGTAATTCTAGTGGGAGGCCGATCCATTTATCATCTTCGGGGCGTTCAAATACCTTTGATTCTGGATTGATGGTTTTGTTGGTCACAATACCATAGAGTGAATTGACCATATTGTCAGGCCAGCAATTTGAGTGACTTTTCAGATAAAGCAACTCTGACATGGAACCTGCTCGAGACATTGTCTCGTAAATATTCTTTTCCAATTGTTCTCTTGCTTTGACAACATCGCTTTTACTCGCTTTGTATTTGGCAAGTTTTTTTTTCAGTTTGAACGGAAGCTGGCTGAATTGATCTGTCAACTGACAGAAGGTATCGGCCACCATAATTCGGGTTCTGGGAGATTGATCTGCTTCCGCTTTGATTTTACCGAGGTAAAAAGCCGGGCCGGGGCCCCATTTGCCTTTTTTAGCGGCCTTTTCAAATTTTTTAATCGCAGCTTTAGTATAGGTTGCCTTTTTGTCACTGGAAACCGTTTTGGATTTTTCGTATTTCGAAACGGCCTTTTGAAAAGTACAAGCAGAAAGGGCAGTAAAAAATAATAGGCATAGGACATATTGGCCTATACGCGTAGGTAATGAGGGGTAGAACATTGGGTTGTGGTTTTAGTATGTAGCTAAATGATATATGAACAATCAAGATTGAAATTAATAAAAAATCAGGCTTAATCATATTTGTAGGGCCATGTGATATTATTTTTTAAGGATATCCTGAGAATGTTTATTTTAGTA
>JALEHC010000229.1 GCA_022763215.1 Saprospiraceae bacterium | reverse complement strand
TTCGTTGAAAAGCCTCGCCGATGCTAAGGCATCGCCTACGTTTTTCGCCTTGTCCAAAATAAAATTTGCTTCGCTCTCGCTCATTCATGACACGATGCACAAGTCTATTTGGGGTTGATTTACTTCAATTTGCGAAGTACATCATCGGTTTTGTCGTATTGATCAGAAGAGAAAATGATACCGGAAGCAGCTGATTTGTCAAAAATAAAATCGTAGTTGCGTTCTTCAGCATACTCCTGGATAGCTTGGTAAACACGATCTTGGATAGGTTGTACCAGTTCCTGACGTCTTTTGAACAGTTGACCTTCTGGTCCAAAAAGTCTTTTCTGAAGATCTCTTACTTCCTTTTCTTTATTCATGATTTCTTCTTCTCGCTGGCGACGTGCGTCATCACTCAAAAGGACTTGTTCCGCCTGATAACGGTTGTACATACCCTTGATTTTGTCATACTCTTGAGCGATATCTTGGCGCCATTCTTCTGCTTGGCGATCAAGTTCCGTTTGTGCGTTTTGATACTCTACGATGCTATTGAGGATTTGATTAACATCGACATAAGCAATTTTCTGGGCATTTGCCGCAAAGGCCATGCCGAAGATCAGAGAAAATGCCAAGAGAGTAGATTTGAACGATTGTTTTAGTTCGAATTTTGTCATAACTACTGTGCTTTTCAAAATTTGTGAAGTACCAGTGAACCACCGGCTGGTTTGTAATTGATTTCAATGGTTTTCTGAGCTGTTCGCGCAAACCATTTTGAGTACGCGAATATGCAAAGTCATACCCTAATAATGACTATCAAAATTACAATTTTATTGCGCCATTCTGTTGTTTCGACCCCAAGCTTGCAGTCAAGTCACAGTAAAAACAGGCCGATTTTTTGCAGTTTTTTAAGATAAGTAATTGATTATTAGGTTTTTGAGTGCGGTTTGGTGCCCTCGTTACTCAAATGTTTAACGATAGTTTAACGAGCGGATTAATGATATTTAACGATTTCGGAAAAGGAGATAGACTTTTTCTATTTTTGCGCCTAAAGCAAAACGAATAGGTGGGAAAGCCTGATTTCCTGCCTGATTATTGATATTAAGCCTAACCAGCCTATGAAACCAACACATTACATCAGCTCAACACCCTTGAGCCTTCAAAATTGGGAAAACATTATTGACAATGGGGCCGTTTTGGCACTCAGTCAAGAATCAATGGCTAACCTGAGTCGTTGCAGAACCTACCTGGAGCAAAAGATCAATAAAAAAGACGCAATATACTATGGCATTAATACCGGTTTTGGTTCATTGTGCAATATTCAGATCAACCACGATCAAATACACGACTTGCAGCTCAATCTGGTGCAATCACATGCTTGTGGCACAGGAGACGAAGTGCCGGAAGAAATTGTAAAACTGATGTTGCTGCTAAAAGTGCAAAGTTTAGCCCATGGTTATTCGGGGGTACGCCCGGAATTGGTAGAAAGGCTGATTCATTTCTACAATTATGAGGTATATCCGGTCATATATCAGCAAGGGTCGTTAGGGGCCTCTGGTGATTTGGCGCCTTTGGCGCATTTGAGTTTGCCATTACTCGGACTGGGGGAGGTACGATATAAAGGACATTTGGCGAAAGCCAAAGATGTGCTCGACGAATTGGGTTTGAAACCTATGACGTTGGAAGCAAAAGAAGGGCTAGCATTACTCAATGGCACACAATTTTCAACCGCTTATGGTTTGTGGGCCTTGTTGGAAAGCTGGCGATTATGGGAAACAGCAAATTTGATCAGTGCAGTAAGCCTAGATGCCTTTGATTGCAAAACCGAACCATTTACTGCGCAGTTGCATGACATTCGGCGACAGCCAGGGCAAATAGCTGTTGCAAAATCAATTCGTGCGTTTTTGTCAGGTAGTGAGATTGCCGGGCGTGAAAAAGTTGCGGTGCAAGATCCTTATGCCTTCCGATGTATTCCGCAAGTACATGGTGCAAGTTGGGCCGCTTTGCAGCATGTGACAGAAGTGCTCACAAACGAAACTAATGCGGTGACCGACAATCCAAATATTTTTGAAGCCGAAGACATGATTGTGTCTGGTGGCAATTTTCATGCACAGCCCGTAGCCTTAGTGCTGGATTATCTGGCGATTGCGATGTCGGAAATGGCGAGTATTTCCGAGCGTAGAACCTATCAGTTAATTTCTGGGCAAAGAGGGTTACCTGCCTTTTTGATTGATGAGCCAGGTTTGCATTCAGGATTGATGATTCCGCAGTATACCGCAGCGTCGATTGTGAGCCAGAACAAACAACTTTGTAGTCCGGCTTCGGTTGATTCGATTGTATCGAGTAATGGGCAGGAAGACCATGTGAGTATGGCTGCAAATGCAGCTACTAAATTATACCGTGTTGTAAAAAATGTAGAGCGGGTGTTAGCCATTGAATGGATGACAGCGGCACAAGCAATGGAATTCAGGAGGCCGATGAAAAGTTCGGCAAAAATTGAGGCAATCATGGAGCGTTATCGAGCAAGCATACCTAAACTAGAAGCTGACCGGATGCAATATTTGGACATTCGAGAAACAATAAATTTCCTTCGGAAAGGATTATAGGAAGGTGCTTGTTGAGAGAACCTAAGACCGGAATGCAGAGTTATACCCTTGAGGCAGATTTGGAGGTGTTGTTCGGAAAAGCCAATTTATAACTTCATTAAACACAAATAAAATGTTTTTAAAAAGATTTTTATCGCTGGCCCTTTTTGCCATCTTGCTAAGCCTGACTGCTTGCGGTAGTTTGGGAGGCACGCAAGGAGATGGCTTCAATTTGTTTACGCCAGAGCAAGACCTAGAATTGGGGCGTCAGGTAAAGCAAGAGATTGAAAGTAACCCACAAGAGTATCCGATTTTGCCAGAGCAAGGCAATGAAGAGGTATACCGTTATATCCGAGGTATCACAAATAAAATATTGAATTCCGGGAAGGTAAATTACCGAAATGAATTTGCTTGGGAAGTGAAAATTATCAGGGATGACGAAACCTTAAATGCGTTTTGTACGCCTGGAGGATTTATTTATGTATACACCGGTTTGATTAAATTTTTGGACTCAGAAGATGAGTTGGCTGGAGTAATGGGGCATGAGATTGCGCATGCTGCTTTGCGCCATTCTACACGTCAAATGACCAAATTGTATGGTGTTGCTGCGCTTACTTCAGTTATTACAGGTAACGAAGACCCTGGCTTGATAGAGCAAATTGTACAAGGTCTGATTTCCCTGCGTTTTAGTCGTACACACGAAACAGAATCGGATGAACATTCGGTAATTTATCTGTGTGAGACAGATTATAATGCGGATGGTGCAGCTGGGTTTTTCCGTAAAATTGATACCGGAGGACGAACGCCTGAGTTTTTGAGTACACACCCTGATCCGGGCAATCGCGTTCAGAAAATCAATGCTAAGGCAAATAGCTTGAATTGTGGAACTGGCAGAGATTACAGAAGCGAATATCAGCAAATGAAAGCTAAACTTTAAGCAAAGCAATTATTCAGAAGGGGGGAGTTCCGGCGTGGAGCTTTCCCCTTTTGTATTTTTGGGTGTTCGAATCCAGATGTCCCTTTGCGGGAATGGAATTTCGATCCCTTCTTCCCTAAAGTGATGATCAATTTCAAAGCGCATTTCACTTTGAATATCTTCTATTCGCAGGAAATCATTAGACCAAAATAATAGCTCAAAATCGAGAGAAGAATTTCCGAAGTCTTTAAAACGAACTATCGGAGAGGGGTGCTTGAGGATGTGCCCATTTTCTTTGGCAACTTTGAGCAGCACTTCTTTTACCAGTTGAGTATTCGAACCATAGGCTACGCCTACTTTAATGCTAAATCGCGCTTTTTTATCATAATGACTCCAATTAATGACATTGTCCACAATTAGTTTGGAATTGGGAACGATGACTGTAATATTTTCGCGCGACTCTATTAAGGATGTACGCAGACCAATTCTTTTCACAGTACCTAATAAATCTTCAATTTGTACAAAATCACCTACTTCTACTGTTCGTTCAAACAGCAGTATAATTCCTGAAATCAGGTCATTAAAAGTTTGTTGAAGTCCAAGTCCCACACCTACCAAAAGGGCAGCTGCACCACCCCAGAGAACAGTCAAACGAACGCCCATGCTTTCAAGCGCAATCAGTAATGCAATCGTGTAGATAAAGTATTTGAGTAATTGATTGATTGCGTATTGAGAGCCAATGTTTATTCTTTGCCGCTTGTAGTAGCTATACAAAACGAGGTTGATTAATACCCAGGCACCTAGTCTGGCTGCCAGAACAATTAATAAGGCAACAAAAAGGCTATGCAATCTGAAATTACGAATGATTGGGTTTTGTGATTCTTCTTCAACACTAGTTGATTCTCCAGATGAATTGTTTCCGGAACCATCTGTTTGGGAGGACGAATCAGTGAGGCCGGAAGGATCTTCGATCTGTGGAATATCGGCACCACCAAAAAGGTCACCAACATTAAAGTTGATTTGAAACAACTGTATCGTTACCAAAATAGCCGTCACATAAACGATATACTGTACCGTTCGATCGGCCGTTCGAGTATTTTTGCGGGCATACCGATTTTGCCGGTAGGCCATGTCTTTACCTCGGATCTCGTAGTAGTTAGTCAATAAAACTTTTGACACGAGCCAGTCAATCAGCCTGGCTGTTTGGAAGGCCAGAATGACAGACAACAAGCTGGAAAGTCGAATAGTAATACGCGGGTTGGTGTAAATCTGATAATCAAGCTGAATACTAGCTAGTGTGAGAATAATGCCTAGTAGCAGGAGGCAAATACGCAGGAGGGTTTTAATTTTTTGCTGCGTACTTTCTTCTACTTCTTCCGAATGGAAATAAACTTTCAACAGTCGCCTGATGATGAAGTAGTAGGAAGCGACAATGATTATCCATACTATTAGCACACCAAGGATCATGCCGAGGGTAAATTCTTTGGTGCCGATGCTAAACAGGCTAAGACTAAATAATTCGTTGAGGTTCATCGCGTTGTTACTAGTTTACGACGGGTTGACGCTAAATTTAGGATTGTTTGGGTATAAAATTGTAATAATTATCACGAATACCGAAAAAAATGTGTGTTCGCTCATTGAGTAAGGTCTAGGTTGAACAAGTTTTGGGATTTATTTGGCGAAAGCCAGGCAAAAAGATGGCTTGTTAGGAAAAAACAAGAAACTTGTCATTCGACGAGCATGTTAAGGTGTAGGACGAGTTCATTTAGGGCAGCAGCCAGAAATGTCTATATTTGAGGATCAGATCAGATATAAATGAGAATGGAAGCAGAGTCAACAAATGTATATCAATCGAGTTTAATCCTTCGCCTCTTGGCAAAAGGGATCTCCTATTTATTACATCCGCTTTTGATTGTCACTTACATGCTGATGTTGTTGATGCTAGTCAATCCCTATTTATTTGGTGTAAATAGCATTGGGGAGCAACTAAGCCAGTTGCTGATATTACGCATTTTCCTTTCTACGTTTCTTATTCCGATGGTAGCTATGGTGATGCTTCGGTTTTTGGGTTTAGTGGAGTCATTGGAAATGCGAGACAAGCAGGAGCGGATTGCGCCTTATGTGGTGACCGGAATTTTCTATTTGTGGATGGTCATGAATTTTGTGAATAACCCGCAAGTGCCGACGGCTTATACAAGTTTTGTGCTGGGGGCAACCATAGCTCTCTTTTTAGCATTTTTTATAAATATTTTTTCAAAAATAAGTGCCCACACCGTTGGGATGGGAAGCCTTTTGGGGATGGTCGTTATTACAATGTTGTTGTTTAGCTATGATACATTTACGATCTATGGGTTCTTTGGAGAACTGTTGCAGTTAAATATGATCACTGTACTATTGGCTTGTATTTTCTTGTGTGGCTTAGTAGGGACGGCACGTATGATTGTGCAAGGGCATGATCCGAGAGATGTATATGGTGGATTTTTGGTCGGTTTTACTGCTCAATTTATCGCGTTGCGATTTCTGTTTTAATAGACTTTGATTCGAAATACATGATTCAAAAATATCTTTTTCAAATTCTGTTGGCTCCTTTTTCGCTCTTGTATGGCATAGGTGTGAGTGTAAGAAACTTTCTGTACAGCCAGGGATTACTAAAAGGAGTGGAGTTTAATTTGCCAGTGATTTCTGTCGGAAATCTCTCGGTGGGGGGAGCTGGGAAAACGCCTCATATTGAATATTTGATTCGCTTACTAAAAGATTACTTGAATGTAGCGACTTTAAGTAGAGGATATAAGCGAAAAACCAAAGGTTTTTTGCGTGTGGAGCGAAATAATACCGCAGAGCAGGTCGGAGATGAACCCTTACAATTTAAACGCAAGTACCCGGATATTACAGTTACAGTTGCAGAAAGCCGGACTTTTGCGATTCCTCAGATTGTGCAAGAGCAGCCTGATATGCAAGTGGTGCTTTTGGATGATGCTTTTCAGCACCGTTCGGTAAAGCCGGGCCTTAATGTATTGCTTACAGAGTTTAGCCATCCATTTACGAAAGATTATTTATTGCCTTCTGGTCGCTTACGCGAATGGCGTTCTGCCTATGCGAGAGCGGATGTGATTATTGTCTCGAAGTGCCCACCGAAGGTGACAGAAGCGGAGCGCGACCAACTAATTGGTGACATAAAACCTTTATCGCATCAACAGGTATTTTTCTCTTATTACGATTATGCTGCACCTTATTTTATCTATAATCCGCGGTATCGTGCTAAGTTAGCTCCCGATGTAGACGTACTTTTGATTTGCGCAATAGCGCGAACCGACTACCTGGTTAGCTATCTGGAGCAAGAAGTCAATTCTATATCCATTTTGGAATATGAGGACCATCATTTTTTTACGGAGACGGATGTCAGAAGGCTGCAAAGTAGTTTTGAAAAATTGGAATCTGAAAAAAAGATTATTTTAACTACAGAAAAAGATGCAATGCGTCTCGATTTGCATCGAAAATTTTTGATGGACAATAAGCTACCCGTTTTTGCATTACCGGTGGAAGTGAAATTTCACTTTGACCAAGGAGAAGCATTTGATGAATATGTAAAAGACTATTTACTCAACTTTAAGGTATAGCTGTGAAACTGTATAAGCGTCTGATTTATGGTTATTTGAAAGGGCTGGCATTGGCAGCACTATGGATTAATTTTCGAAAAAGGACCATCATCGGAAAACACAAGCTTAAAGCAAAACGCCCCACCATACTGGTTTCCAATCATCCGAGTACTTTGCTGGATCCATTAAACGTTGCGGCACATGTGCCTATGTATGTACACTTTTTGGCGAATGCCGGATTGTTTCAGACGCGGTTTGGCAATTGGTTTTTTAATACCTTTTATTGCATTCCGATTGCTCGGAAAGAAGACAAACCCAACCCAAAGGTCAATAATACCAGTTCTTTTGCTCGATGTGATGAATTTTTGAATGGAGGAGGCTGTTTATTTATAGCCCCAGAGGGTACGAGCTGGATGGACCGTACAATGCGACCTTTCAAGACAGGTACTGCACGCATTGCATTCAGTGCTCTGCAAGAATCTGATTTTTCGCTGGACTTGGTTATACAGCCAGTCGGTGTGAACTATACTGCACCGGAAGCATTTCGATCGAGGGTTTTTATGAAAGTCGCTAACCCGATTGTAGTTAAGCAATATAAGGAGCAGTACGAAAAAGATCCCTATCAGGCAGTTCGCAGTCTTACAGATCAGTTGGAGGAGAAGGTTCGCTCGATGGTCATAGACACGCATAGTGAGGAAGAAGATTTGCTGGTCAAGCGATTGGAAGAGATGCAACAAAACCGGGATTATAAGGATGACTTAGGGCATTTCAATCGCACGAAGACACTCATTGAGCAGTTGCGAGTATACGCTGCGGAGTCAGCTACTGAGTATAAATCTTTTGAAGAGCAAGTACATCAATATTTTGATCAATTGGATATAAATCATACCCGTGACGTGGCGATTTCCCGAAAGGGGCAACTACAGTGGTTGAAGTTGTTGCTTGGCCTGCCGTTTTTTTTGTATGGAGCGATCAATAATGCCTTGACTGCGGGCACGATATACGGAGTGGTGCGTAAATTGAATTTATATGTAGGGTATAATGCCAGTGCTCGGATGGTATTGGGATTGATTGTTTTGCCTTTATTTTATGGCTTACAGACTTGGTTGGTATGGTCGTTTAGTAATGGTTATATTGCGTTGGCTTATTTGTTAAGTCTCATTCCGTTTGGATTATTTGCAGCAGATTTTTGGAAAAATACGATAGCTCCGTTTATAGCTACGTGGCGATTTAAGCGTCTTCATTCTAATTTAAAAGTTGAATTGTTCAAGCAATCAGAAGAAATTGAGAAGGAGCTGAAACAAATTCAGCAGAAACCCGTAAATATCGGATAGTGTTACTACAATTGATTTGGTACGCCTTTTTACTGGCAACAATCGTACAATTGTTTTATTGGTTATTTATTTTTTCAAAGCTTGCTTTTTACAAACTTCCCAAAGAAAATCCCAAAAGCGATCATAAGTCTGTATCTGTTGTTATTTGTGCTAAAAACGAAGCTGCAAATATTCAGAAAAATTTGATCCGTATTCTCGATCAAAACTACCCTTCCTTTGAAGTTTTGGTCGTAAATGACAATTCAACAGATAATACTTTGGACATTCTGTTGGATATTCAAAAGAAATATTCGATATTGCGAATAATTGATCTGGAGTATAATACACTTCCAGGCAAGAAGGCAGCTTTGAGTCGCGGAATTGAATCCGCAAATTTTGACACTATTCTTCTCACAGACGCTGATTGCGTACCATCCAGCTCTAATTGGATTTTAAGTATGCAAAAGGCGCTCCATCAAGAAGCATCTATTATTCTCGGGTATAGCCCTTATGAGCGGCAACCGGGATTTCTCAATCGCTTCATACGCTTTGAAGCCATCTACACAGCCATTCAATATTTATCATTTGCATTAATTGGGCACCCCTATATGGGCGTGGGTCGTAATCTTGCTTATCGAAAAGAGTTATTTCGTGCAGCGGGTGGATTTCAATCGCATAGTGACTTGGCATCCGGTGATGATGATTTGCTGATTAATGCAATTGCAAACAAGACCAATACAACAATTAATATAAAGCCAGAAGCTTTTATTTATTCATCTCCAAAAGAAAGCTGGAGAGGCTACTACCGCCAAAAATCAAGACACCTTACTACTGGGACGCGCTATCAGCGCAAACACCAGCTAATGCTGGGTATTTTATCAGCTAGCCATTTTGGGCATTATGCCCTGGGCTGTGTGCTGATGTTTTTTCCTGTTTTTCAGTGGTGGGTTCTTGGAAGTTATGTGGCAAGAATGGGGGTAGTATGGTGGCTCTCCGCTCGAATCCTTCGCGTACTTAAAGATACAACTTTGGTACCCTGGATTCCTGTTTTGGATTTCGCCTTTCAACTTTACTACCTCGCATTTGCGCCGATTTTACTAATCGGAAAAAAGGACCAATGGAAGTAGTAGCCGCTAAGCCGAGTCTTTCGCAAAAGGCTCAGGAAGATTACGAACTGGTAAAGCAAGCCATTCAAGGCAATCAAAAAGCGTATTCCATCTTGATGGAAAGGTATCGTCATTCTATTTACCACATGATGCTAAAGATGGTAAATAACAGAGAAGATGCAGACGATTTGACACTCGAAGCGTTTGGAAAAGCTTTCGTGAAACTGCCAAGTTATGCGCCAAAGTATGCGTTCAGTACTTGGTTATTCAAAATAGCGATCAACAATGCGATTGATTACATTCGCAAAAAGCGTATTCATTTGTTGTCTATCGATGAGCCAATGGAGCCAGAGGGCGACCAGGAATACTCTGAAAATCTGAAAGCACAGATACTCGATCCGGAAGAACAATTCATCCGTAAGCAACGAGTGATGATGATGCGCCATATGCTCACCAAGCTAAGCAACAAATACCGCCTGATGATTGAACTTCGTTTTTTCGAAGAACTCAGTTATGACGAAATCGCCACAGAGTTGGATATTCCACTCGGAACGGTAAAGGCACAGTTGTTCAGAGCTAAAGAAATGTTATTTGGTTTACTTCAGGGACCACAAGCAAAAGCATATTTGGACGCCATGCCAAGAGGCCGTAGAGCCAGAGCAACTGCAAGCGTTTGATGATG
>JALEHC010000228.1 GCA_022763215.1 Saprospiraceae bacterium | reverse complement strand
GAAAACGGGGAGCTGATCCGCAAAATGAATTGCGAAAATGGCATTTGCAGGACGTTTTGGAAGGCCGAAGGCATAGAATAAGTCTTAAAATTTCTACTTTGCAGACCAATGCAATATACCTTGCGTTCGATAAAAAAATGCACTGGTTTATGAATCGCTTTTTACTCTTGTTATTCATTGGTCTGCTTCCTCTTTCTTCTGCTCTCGCACAACTGGGCGGCACCAATACTTATGAGTTTCTCAACTTGTCTCCGTCTGCCCGTATTTCTGCTCTTGGCGGAAATTTAATCACCGTCGTGGACGATGATGTCAATCTGGCGTTTCACAATCCGGGCTTACTCAATGCGCAAATGCACCAGCAAATTTCTTTTAGCCACAATTTTCATGTGCTGGATATTCAGAATGGCTATGCTAGCTATGGCCACTACTTTGAAAAAGCAGAACTGAGTACGCATATCGGTGTGCAATATGTCAGCTATGGTGATTTTGACCAAACCGATGAATTTGGCATGGTCAACGGCACTTTTAGTGCTGGCGAATATGCGCTCACACTGGGCGTTGGCAAGCAACTTTCCGAACGGTTTTCGGCCGGTGCCAATCTCAAAACGATCTCCTCACAGTTTGAAAGTTATAATTCCTTCGGAATGACGGTCGATGCTGGTCTGGTTTACCAGGACACTGCGAGCCGAATCGTAGCAACCTTGGTCGTCAAAAATATGGGGACTCAGTTTTCTACTTATGAGGACGACAACTTCGAGCCACTGCCTTTTGATGTTCAGATCGGAATTTCGAAGCGCTTGCGCTATTTACCTTTCCGGTTTTCAATCATCTATCACCATTTGAATCAGTGGAATATTCTATACGACGATCCGAATTCGGATGAACCGACTTTATTTCTCGGAGATACCGAAAGCGAAGAATCATCTACGAGTATTTTCTTTGATAATCTCTTCCGACACTTCGTTTTTAATGGTGAGTTTTTGTTTGGTAAAAAGGAAAACTTCCGCCTGCGCGTAGGTTACAATCATTTCATGCGTAAAGAACTTTCTGTAGAAAATTTCCGCAGTCTTGCTGGCTTTTCTTTTGGCGCAGGCATCAAAATTAATCGGTTTCGCATCGATTATGGTCGCACCAATTTCCACTTGGCGGGCGGCATGAACCACCTAAGTATTTCAACTAATTTTAAAGAGTTTCGATAATATCTTTCCGTTATTTTTAGGGCGTGCCCCGTGAAGGAAGCCAGTCGGCATTCCTTCACGGGGCGCTACGCTTCGTAGTTCGCTATTCGCTCAGCCCTTCGGTCCTGCACGCCTTGGGGCGTCCAGCTACTACGCATCGCTCACGCACAAGGAACCCGCTTGGTTCAAAGAAAAATTATATTGACCCAACCCATTTGGCTTCATCAAAGGTCTTACAAAACAAAAAGATCAATATGGACACTAAGACATTTGTAATTCTTTTTAGTATCGCATTATTTACATGGCAATGCCAAGATTCTGATCTGACCAATCCAGGGCCTACCACTGATCCGGATGAAGTCGTTTTGTCTTGCCAAGAAGAGCCACTTGTATGCGATTTGGCGAAAGCCAACAACAACTTTGGCCTCGAACTATTCCAAAAACTACACGAGCAAAAACCTACTGATAATATTTTTATCTCTCCGACTAGTTTGGCTACTGCGCTCGGCATGACCATCAATGGTGCACAAAACCAAACACTGGACGAAATGAAAATGGCCATGGCACTGCAAGACTGGAACCTGCAAGACATGAATCAGGCCTACAAACAAATGCTGCCCGCACTGCCGCTGCTCGACAATCAGGTAGATTTGGCTATAGCCAATGCCATTTATTATGAAGAAACTTTTCCTTTCGAGCCTTCTTTCCTCGAATTGAATACCAACTATTTTGATGCGGAAGTCACCGGACTCAATTTTAGAGATGAAGGTAGCGTCGATGTGATCAATGGCTGGGTACATAACAAAACAAATGGCCTGATACCGGATATTATCGACATGATCCCTGCCACTGCTGTGATGTATTTGCTGAATGCAATCTATTTCAAGTCAGACTGGCGAACGCAGTTTGATGCAGATAAAACATTTGCAACGGACTTCCACAAAGAAGATCAAACAACGACCACCGTTGATATGATGACTTTCGGCGAAGAAGCATCGGTGCCTTATTTTAATCATCCATTATTTCAGATGGTTGATTTAGCCTATGCGGATTCCGTATATTCGATGGCATTAATTTTACCTAAAGAGGGAAGCAATGTGCATGAGGTCATCGAAGAACTCACTGAAGAAAATTACAGCCAATGGGTAGATGCACTTTTCAACAAAAACCTGGAAGTCTACCTGCCCAAGTTTACTATGGAAGACAAGCAAAAAGAAACCGTCAAGATTGCCTTGCGACAAATGGGTATGGAAGTACCGTTTGAAGAAGTAAAAGCAGATTTTACCGGTATGGGGCCACTCGGCCTATACATCAGTGATGTGATCCATAAATCATACATTGAAGTGAATGAAGCAGGAACGGAAGCTGCTGCTGTGACGGCTGTAGAGATTTCAAACGAATCGATTTCACTGCCACAGGAAATTCGTTTTGATAAGCCGTTTGTGTTTGTTATTCGTGAAAATCAGACGGGAAATGTGTTGTTTGTCGGGAAGTTAATGAACCCTTAAACGCATATTGAGGTGTATTTGGGAAGAAAAAGTTCTTCCCAAATACACTTCTGTTATTTCACCAACTCCTTCCGCTTATCCATCTTTTGGAGCAATTCATAAGCTTCTTTTAAGCTCTTTACATTATCCTTCACGATCAACAAATACTTCGCTGATTTCTTAATAGAAATACCCAAATAATGCCCCTCGCGAGCAATCAAATCAAAAATAGACTTGAAGGTATTCGTTTCATAATACGGCGATTGTGCATTTTCTACAAAATAGCAGCGCAGCTTGTTGTTTTTTAGGATAAGCCGCTCAAAACCAAGCCGTTTACAAATCCAGCGTAAGCGAAGGCCATCAAATAGCTTGTACACCTGAGGTGGTACTTTACCAAAGCGGTCGCGAAGTTTGGCTTCGAAAGCCTCGATTTCTTCCTCTTTTTCAAAAGCATCTAGTTCTGTGTATAAGCTAAGGCGCTCTTGTATATTGGCGACATATTCGT
>JALEHC010000227.1 GCA_022763215.1 Saprospiraceae bacterium | reverse complement strand
GTCGGCTGATTGGTTGGAATATCGGTTGCTTCAAAAATGAGTGCCCCCCAGCGATCAAAAATGCGCATTTCCTTAATCGTTTCGGTTTGATAGGGATTGCTGAAAATGGTGAAATAATCATTGGTTTCATCTCCGTTTGGAGAAAAAGCCGTCGGTGCGTATACATCTGAATTGTAAAGCACTCTGATTTCTACTTCGTATTGTGAACTACAACCGTAAATATCGAGTATACGCAGGCTTAGTGTGAGGTTGTTTTCTGCCAGTATTGTAGGGTTGATACAATCATTACAGCTTAGCACATCCTCTGGTATCCATCTGAAGTTGTCAATCAATTCAGGAGGAATTAGGAGCTCAGGTTCGATGACAGTCGATTGCCCAGCACTGATACTAATATATGGTGGGAAGCTTACCGCTTCGGTATAGGCGAGAGGTGGTGTCCAGGAGTGGGTAGCTCGGCAACCGTTCGCATCTTCAACCAGTAATTCATAGGTCTGATCAGCCGGAAGTCGCTCCAGGGTAGTAATATCTTCAAGTGGGCCGCCATTGATACTATATAAATAAGGTGGCGTGCCACCTGTCGTTTGAAGCGCAAAAGAGCCATCTAGTAATTTGGAGCAATCTACGGTAGGCGGATCAATTGGAGGCGGTGCGATCAGAGGGATATCAAGTATTTTTGTACATCCGCGGTTGTCACTAATCGTCAACTGATAATCTGCGCTGCTCAGGTTATCGATCTGGTAAATATCATTTTCGCCGGTACTCCATTGAAGTTGATAAGGAGGTTCTCCTTCGATAATAGTTATGCTAATGCTGCCATTTTCATCTCCTGCACAAAGCAAATCTGTGGTTGTCACTTCCGTGCCAATTCGATGTACGGTGACCATTCCGTTTCCGGAAATTGTACCGGTACAGGCGATATCTGCCACACTTTCCAACTCGTAAAAACCTGCTTCCGTTGCCGGAAAGGCAAAAGGACTTTGTAAAATATTGTCAATGGTGAATGTATCTATGCCGTCGATAGTATAAGTAATCTCCCAAGGTGCAAGGCCAGTAAGGTCTAATTGTAGGTAAGCCGTATCGCCTTCGCAAATAATGGCTTCGCCTTGTAAAGTGGCGCTTGGACTATCGGTAATAATAATTTCAGCAGACTGAACAGCCTCATTGCCGCAGGCATCAGTCATGGTAAGGCTAAAGACCGGAGGATCATTTGCCGAAAGGCTGACTACTGGATTGTTTGTCCCGTTGCTCCATTGGTAAGAAAAGGGTGGAAATCCACCTTCGATTTCAGGCGTGACAGTCCCTTGGCTATCTTCACAAAGGGCTAAGTCGGGTAGTGCAAAATCAAAAGGAAGTGGATCGGTGAGTAAGAGCGTAGCTGTGTCAGAATAGCAAAAACACGGAATATCCAGTGCTAATTGAATTGTTTCGACGCCTTCTGTCTGATCATCCAGTATTGATTCTACGGAGACGGACTGACTACTGGCACCCGCAGGAATGGTGACCGTACCCGGCAAAGGTAAAAAGTCGACGCCTTCTTCGGCGGTACTTTCTGGAGAAATCAGATAATTTACTGTAATTGGGAATGGCAGTGTCGCTTCATTTTCTCTTTCAAACACAAAGTAGCCGTTGGGGCAACCTTCATGTAACAGACCGTCGTCGGAATCTTCGACTACCGCTTCGACACCTACGGTGCCTCCGATGTTAAAACTGCCCGCTTCCAGGAAAACAGCAGAATCATAAAAATTATCTCCAACATCAGCCACCACCAAGCGAATATGGTAGGTCTGACAGGGGATTAATTTAAGGACGGCATTAAAATTTTGGGTAAAACCATCATATTGGATATCGTTGAGGTAAGGCGTATTGGTATAGTCAAAACCACACCAGTCGGCGTCTTCTTCGAGTTCGTTACCGATATAATATTGTTCGTTGGTGATATGATTGACCGAGTTGATAGAAACAAACTCGTCTGTACCCGGTACCAGTGCAACATTGATGGCATTATTAGCAAAGTTGCCATTAATGCCAGGGCCGCTGATGAAAAAGCCAAAAACATCATTGTAGATACTTCCGACAAATTCACAATATTCTTCAGAAGCAAAAACATATCGGAAAGACACAAAAGAATCGAGCGGTACAAAATCGAACTCAATACCAACCGCATCATAAATATTATTGGCGGCCATTTGGTTGAGATCACTATCTCCGCTGGCGTCATCAAAGTCACCACTTAGATCGGTTGAATTATTGGGCGGGTGTGCGTTGGCGATTTGGCCGGTAGATAGAATAATGCCTTCATCAATACCGATGGAAGAAGCACCATTTTCAAAATAGCCGACACCAAGTGGATCACCGATAGCTTGGATATTGGAGATATTCTCACAAACACTTTCCGCAAAAATATCATTAACCAGTTGTTCGACAGGTATAGAATTGTCGGTTTGCATAGCTTCGACTACGACGAGTGGGCCAGCAGGAGCTTGCCAATGAGCATAGCTCAGGAAGACACAAGCAGTTAAAAAGAAAAAAGCGACATATAATACTTTTGTGTACATAGGTTAGGCCCGATAATCGATTATCAAATGGTTACAAGCAGGGTAGAGAGCCTGGGGCTCCATCTTCAAATTGGAGATGTGTCTGGCTTAGGTCATGATGTTGGTGTATTCACCATGTAACTGGGTACAGTATTTAAGCTTATAATTTAAGCAATTTATTATGGCCTTGCCAGCCTTTTTTCAGGAATTCGAAAAAAAGAAGCCGAAGGATAATATGAGGAAAAAAAATACTTTGATAATCAGAATAAAAACTAAGAGTTGTTTTATTATAGAAAAAATTATAATAAATTCGTTACTGGAACCACGCTTTAAGTGTGCGACTCCCCCGGATATGCCATATGTCAAATCCGCAAGTCCGCCCCTGCATGAAAAAATGATGGAATGCTTGCTAGGTACCGCAATCCGAAGCATACATTTCATTTTACCCTTTTATCATAAAAGTGAGGTTTAAGGAAACCTAATGGTGATTTTATCGTAAACCTTCCTTGGGATACCCTACAAACTGTTAAGCATTCGTACTCCCCTTTGGAATGCTATGGTTTTATATTATTTGGAATTTTATTAATGAAAGCATAAAAACGCTCTGGCTCTATGAGACAAAAATTCGTATACCTCTTTATCGGATTATTAGGCCTGCTGGGAACATCGCTCTCCGCTCAGATAGGTCAAACCAATGCTTGTGCTAATAACGCTAGCATTACATTGGTCGGTAGTAATACCAGCCCTATTAGTTGTACTAATGACGGCAATCCGGATGTCTATTCGTTTAGAACGAATGTGGCTGGACAGCCTTTTGGCTTTTTGGTGACTGATGAAAATAATGTCATCCTTGAAATTTCTTTGTCTAATCAAATTGACCTCGATCCTTATGGGCCGGGCCTTATTCGTGTTTGGGGTTTTTACTTCCTCGGGCAGCTCGTTGGCGAAGTTGGCCAAGATGCAGATGAAGCCCAGCTGGGTTCTGTTTGCTCGCATTTGACCACCAACTTCATCGAGTTTTTGAACATCATTCCAGACGGAGGAACGGTATCAACCATTGATGGAGCCAGCTCGCAGTTTGTTTGTGTAGGCGATAACAATCTTGATGAGATTGCTTTTGCTACCACCAGCACCAGCCCTGCTTATGCTTATGTTGTAACTTATGAAGACAATGCCATTGTTGGAATTATCGATGGCAACAATACCTTCCAGTTCAATAATTTGCCGACAGGCACATGCAGAGTATATGGTGTCGCTTATGGCGGAGATATACTTGCCGATCTGGGAGATGATATTACCACGGTCGATTTTTCTTCCAGTTGTTTTGACCTCTCTGACAACTTTGTAGAGATTGTCAAAACGGTTCCGGACGGAGGTACCGTAAGCCTCGAAAATGGCGATAATGAAATCATTATCTGTACTTCTGATAATGCGCCAGATGTATTGTCTTTCAATTTTGATTCCGATTCACCAGCGCCTTATACATTCCTCATCGTTGATGAAGCAGGTAATATTCTGCAAGTATTGGATAATAACTCAGCAGAATTTGAGTCGCTACCAGGTGGTTTTGCTTTGGTGTATGGCGTTTCATACACTGGTGAATTTACAGCCAATGTAGGGGACAATATCGAAGATGTTGCTTTCAGTGATGATTGTTTCGATTTGTCAAGCAATTTTGTGACTGTACTCAGCAATGATGTAGACGGAGGCGCAGTAAGCCTGGAAGATGGTTCTACTGAAACATTTGCTTGTGTGAATGACGGAATCGCAGACGTTTTTACGGTGGTGAATACTTCTACTGCAAATGAAGCTTATACTTATCTGGTTACAGATGATAACAATATAATTCTGGACATTACGGATGATGGTACCATTGACTTCGAGGGTGCTGATCCGGGGATATGTCGCGTATGGGGTTTGTCTTACTCTGGTGCTCTTTTGGCGCAAGCCGGTGATGATGCAGCTGTAGTAAACCTATCCACAGAGTGTTTTGATTTATCTTCCAATTTCGTAACAGTAGCACGTAAAGATGTGGAAGGTGGAGAAATTGCGTTGGAAGACGGCAGCTTAGAGACATCGATCTGTACAGGTGACGGAACGGCTGATGAATTGGTATTTAATACTACTTCGACTTCTACGGAGACTTATGTATACGTCGTTACGGATGAAAACAACATCATTTTGGCAGTTAACCAAGGCAGTACCGTTGATTTTGATGGTGCGGGCCCAGGTGTATGTCGTGTATGGGGGCTTTCTTATTCGGGTAGCCTTACGGCAGATGCTGGCGATGATGCGGCAGCAGTGGCCTTATCAGATGAGTGTTTTGAGCTGTCATCGAACTTTGTGACGGTCATTCGTTCGGAAGTAGATGGCGGAGAAGTAACATTGGATAGTGGCGAAACCATGATTGATATTTGTTTGAATGATGGCATCGCTGATACGCTCAATTTTGTAAATAACTCTACTTCTTCAGAAGCATATTTGTATGTCGTTACGGATGAAAACAATATCATCTTGGATACAAGTGAAGATGGTATCATTGACTTTGAAAATGCGACACAAGGTGTATGCCGCGTATGGGGACTTTCCTACTCTGGTAATCTTTTGGCGCAAGCCGGAGACGATGCCGCAGCAGTGGATTTGTCTGATTTTTGCTTTGAGCTTTCTTCTAATTTCGTAACCGTAAATCGCCAGGAAGTAGATGGAGGAGTCGTTAGTACAATTGACGATGAGATTGTGATTTATGCTTGTTTGAATGATGATGAATCAGATGAATATACCTTCCAGACTACCTCTGATTTGAGCAATGGCGCTAATTATGTATATGTAATCACAGATCAGGTTAATAATATTATTGACATCAGTGAAGATGGGGTGATTGACTTTGAAGATGC
>JALEHC010000226.1 GCA_022763215.1 Saprospiraceae bacterium | reverse complement strand
TAACAACAAAAAAATGGTGTCAAACATTCCTGCCTGACACCATTTTTATATGTAGCGTCTAAAATAAATTAAGCCGAAATCTCTCCGCCACAACTCGAGCCCGCACCAGCCGTACAGCCAAAGCAATGCTGGTTGAGTACCACCCGACGATCTTGAAGAGCTTCCAAGTCAAAATCATTGATATGTTGTACCGGACTAGCCACCTTCAAATCCAGCATCTGGTTGAAATCACAATCATACAAATAGCCATCCCAACTAACAGAAATGGTATTTCTGCACATTAAGCCATTTACGGTAGCCGGATTGAACGCATCCACCAACTTTTCCATATACTCCGCATAATTTCCAGTTTCGATCAAATAATCGAGGAAGCGAGCAATCGGTAAATTGGTAATCGCATACAACATATTGAAATCAATATTATAACGGCGTTTCAGCTGTCGCTTAAATTCAGCTTCCAAAGTGGCCTGATCTGCTGGCAAAAAAGCACCCGATGGATTGTACACCAAGTCAAGCATCAAACCAGTACCTTCTTTGCCGTAGCCTACCTCGTTCAGCATTTGCAGCGCAGCAATCGAATCCTCAAATACGCCATCACCGCGTTGGCTGTCTGTACGTTTTTTTGAAAAATAAGGCAGAGAAGAAACCACATGTACCTTATGTTTTGCAAAAAACTCCGGCAACTCATGGTATTTTTTGTTGGCCATAATTATCGTCAAATTACAACGATCCATGACCTTAATCCCCAGATTACTCACCTCTTCGACAAACCAACGGAAATGCGGATTCATTTCAGGAGCACCACCTGTAATATCAACGGTATGAATCGTTGGAATAGACTTGATGATTTCCAGGCAACGCTCCAATGCAGCGCGATCCATATTCTCTTCCTTGCGATCCGGGCCGGCATCTACATGGCAATGTGCACAAGTTTGATTGCAAAGTTTACCAATATTTATCTGAAAAATTTCAATATCAGTAGGACGTAATTCTGTAAATCCAGCTTCTCCTATTTTATCGGTAAACTTAGGAAATTGTTCATCTACGACCTCCTTACCATTCAACACTTGTAATTGAAAAAAAGTATCGGAAAGATTTGTTCCTCTTGACTTGAGCGATTTGCTCTTTTGTTTAACACCCATTATTATCTTAATTTCTATTGTCTCCCTCTCCGCTGCGTTCCGACAGCTACGGGAAATAAATTGCGATTTCTAAAATTACATAGAAAGCTTGTCGATATGATTCATCATTTGTACCCCATAAACAAGCGTCGTTCCACTTTTGATCGCTGCCGCAACATGTACCGCCTCCATCATCTGCTCTTCATCAGCTCCTTTTTCGAGGCAACTCGACGAATAAGCATCAATACAATAAGGACACTGAATAGCGTGCGCAACTGCCAGTGCAATCAATGATTTTTCACGGGCGGTCAGGGCTGTATCGCCTTTGAACACTGTACCATACCAGTCAAAAAACTTTTTCCCCATTTCTTCCTGTAGCTCGGTAATGTCCCCAAATTTTTTGAGGTCTTTCGGATCAAAGTATTTCTTTTCCATGCTTTTCTTTTTTAGATATACGGTTAAAGTAGGCTACCAAGATTTATCTATGTCCAAATATTCATGGCAGCATTCTGAAAGTTGCTTGAATTTCGTCATTACATCGCACACTACAAAACAACTTATCAACTCTCTTGATTACCCTGGTACAGCTTTATAGTAAATATTTTCTCCGTCAGATAGTTCAGCTTACGCTAAATCATTAATATCGCCTGCTCTGAATGACCATTCCATGTGTTGCTCAAATTCTTGTCGCATAAGCAAATTTAATTGTGCTGCATGATGTTGAGTATGGCGCATATTGTAAAGCAGAATTTCTAGTATGGGATAATCCATATCGTTTGGTTCGCTTCCTTCCGTAAATCTTTCTTCTAAATTTTCATCAGTCAGCGAGTCTATAACTGCCTTGCATTTGGCACGACTTTGTCGCAAGTAGTGAATGATTTCCTCCTTTGAATAATTCTTTTCCGGAATTAAATCATCGACAGCCTCCGGCGGCCTGTTTTTTAGTTTTGTGGGCGAAAAAGAAAGCGTGGGCGAAAAATCAGTTGGAGGTATCGTAAGGTAATAATCTAAAAAGAGCGCACTATGGAAAGCGATATAAAAAAACCTTCGGTTAGCTTGAAAATATTCATCCGGGCAGTTGGCAATTACATTGATCAGCATATCGATACTGGCTCCAAACTGGTTCCATAAGATTTCTTTAAAAGATTCGTGCACGTTCTTTTATCATTTTTGATCTTAGCCATCAAGATAAGTGGAAGGAGAGAGAATGCATGTCTTTATTAAGACAAGGAAGGTAAAAGTGAGCGGGCTTCCAAGAAGAAGCCCTATCTTATATAGTTTGGCAGTAATTAATCAACTTTACAGGTCGATGTACCGATAACAGCATACAGACCACACCAGTTTACACTAGCTGTTGCCAAGGCAAGTACCCCTACAACTGCAAGTACAATTCCCAAGGTAGAAGTCAGTACGACCGTGCTTGTTGCCAACAAACCAGCAACAACAGCGGCAATGACAAAACGAATGATACGATCAGTTGATCCGATATTCTTTTTCATAACGAATAGATTGGTGATTGAATTAGGATATTTATTCCTTATCAAAATACAACATCTTTCGTTATTACATAGTGACTACGATCACGATAACCTAAAAAATATCATGGCTGAAGCCTGGCAATAAAAAAACTCTCACCAATAGTAAGAAGCCAAAGATTAGAAAAATACTGCCGGATATCCGGCGCATTAGTCGAATATGATTTGGCGAAAGCCACCGACGAATGTACTTAGCTAAGCTCACTTTCGTGAAATCCGTCACCACAATCGTTCCTAATATGCCACCTAAAAACCAATACATCTGCCGATTAGTAGCACCTTCTTGCACAAACATAGCACCGATCAATCCAAGCCAAAAAATAATGGTGAATGGATTAATGGTATTAATCAAGAACCCTTTGAGCCAAAGCTGCCAATACGTCCGACTAGCCATCGAACTTGTATTTTCAACAGGAATGCTCTGATTGAGCAACATACCCAACCCGAAAAAAATAAGAATGATACTACCTCCAATGCCAAGTGTAGGTTTGAAATAAGGCCATTCAGTAATTTGCTGAATATATTGTAGACCGGCATACACCCCCATGATGAAAAGAAGGTCACTTACCCAGATTCCCAAGCCAACCATTGTACCACCGCGTATGCCATGTTCGAGACTGGCCTGTAAAAGGGCAAAAATCAAAGGCCCCACCAAGAGTGCAAGAAGCAGTCCGGCTTGTATACCACGCCACAAAAAGTCCATATTTTACTGCTTTGATAAGCCCTGCTGTTGTACAAAAGCTTCCCAGCGAGCAAATAATTCTTTTTTCATTACGCGCGGAAACTTATTCTGTCCGCCCATTTTTCCTTGATGTGCTTGCCAATCATAAAAAACCTGAATCGGCAGTACATCTACTTCCATATCGAGTACTTCGGATCTTTCTGTTTCATAATCCGCATTTACGGCTTTGAGTTTACGATCGAGTATAGCTTTGGCTTCTTCACTATTCACCATTGGATCGCAGCCCAAATACCATTTGTGGGCAAAGAAATTGCCTTTTTGCACAGCAGAAACCGTAAATTCCTGGATAGCCGTATCTAATTCTTGTTCAACCGCTTTAATGCCTTCATTCATATTTTCAATAGAAAGATGCTCGCCACAAATACTCAGGAAGTGCTTCGTTCTTCCGGTGATAGTGATTTCCATAGCATCAAGGTCGGTGAAGCGAATGGTGTCGCCAATCAAATAGCGCCATGCGCCTGAACAAGTACTAATGGCCAATGCATAATCTACCCCTTCTTCTACCTGGTCAATATTCAGAACTTCAGCATTTTCACGGATATGGTTTTCTTCATCAAAGTTATTTTCATTGAATGGAATGAATTCAAAATAAATCCCATTATTGAGCAATAGCTTCATGCCTTTGGCTCCTGGGCGATTTTGGTAAGCAATAAAACCTTCAGAAGCTAGGTAAGTGTCGAGATAAATCAAAGGCTTTCCGATAAGGCGTTCAAACCCTTTTTTATAAGGCTCAAATGCAACGCCGCCGTGTACACAGACCTGCAAATTTGGCCAGATATCGTGAATATTGTCGACGCCATGATACGCGATGATACGCTCCATCATCAATTGAAGCCAAGCCGGAATACCAACTATAAAGCCAATGTCCCAATCCGGAGCATTACGTGCAATTTCTTCAATACGGGCATTCCAGTCATTAATTCGCGATATTTCCACCCCCGGCTTGTAGTAAGGTCTTAACCAAAGTGGAATCCGATTAGCATTAATACCACTCAGGTCGCCCATAAAATAGCCACTTCCTGTTTTGAGGTCACTAGAACCGCCCAACAGCATCATTCCTTTTGTAAACAAATTGGGTTCGACATCAAATTTGGAGAGGGCTACAAAAGTGCGAAGCCCCGCTCGTCGCATAGCACGAAACATATCATCAGTAACGGGTATATGTTTGCTTGGTGCGCCAGAAGTACCAGAGCTAAGTGCGAAATACTTGATTTTACCCTTCCAGCTTACATTTTCTACATTTTTAAGGGTCATGTGCCACCACTCATGGTACATTTTATCATAATCATGGATAGGGACTTGTTGCTGGAAAGTATTGATCACATCTTTGGAGCGGAGTATATCTCTAAAATTGTAATATTGTCCAAAAGAAGTTCCAGCCGCTTTTTTAAGAAGCCTCTTGAGTGCCCTTTTCTGCTCTTGTACAGGCGGGTGGGGAATCCGTTCGTCTAGGTTAGCCCCCAGACTCAAAGCTCTTCTGATTAGGTTTCCAATGATTGGCATGTTATGCGGCTTTATATAAATTAAGTGGTTAAGGTTCGCTTATAATAATAGTACTTTATTTTTATACCTAAGTAGTTAGGCGGAATTATGAACAAGTGAAATGTTATAGGGGCAGCACAAAATAATCTCCTAATTATCTTATCATTAATTATTTTGTGCTGACAAATTTCACTTATCCATAATTTTGATCCGTCACTTACTTCCTAAATAGATCAAGAGTTAGCCTCTATGGACTAGTCATTAGTTGTAAATAGTGGCAACTAGTTGTCGAGGAGTAGCTGCATTCCTAAATTCACAAAGATAAATACCCTGCCAAGTTCCTAGGTTTAGCCGACCTGCTGTGATTGGTATTTGGACGAAAGTCCCCAGCAAGGCTGCCTTAACGTGTGCAGGCATATCATCGGGTCCTTCCAGCGTATGTGTTAGGAAAGGCATATTTTCTGGAACAATTTTATTCATAATCTGCTCAAAATCAACACGAACACTGGGGTCTGCATTTTCATTGATAATGAGCCCTGCGGAAGTGTGTTTGATAAAAAGGTGCAAAAGTCCTGTGGTCGGTAAAGGTGGTAAATGCGCTTCCACTTCCGTGGTAATCAGATGATAGCCTCTTCTGTAAGCAGGCAGGCTAAATTCGACTTGTTGCAACATGCGTTCAGCTTTTATTTGCAAAAGTACCTTTTTCTCACACCATCAACAATCATTCCTGCATCCTATAGGTAAACGGTTCGACGAAAACACTGGTTCGAAAGCAAGTCAATACCTTATTTTTTCAGCAAAATTTAAGTTATGAAGAGCTTTTTCCTTCAATCCGGCTTATGCGCCTGCATAAGCATGTTTTTTCTATTCTGTACGGCAAACAAAGATACAGACCAAATCTCAGGGGCTATCCAATCAGAGGAAGCCATAGAGTTTGTGGATCAAAGTGTCAATGAAAATACGACGGTTTATCCTTCTCAGGTCCCACCGCCTCCACCTCCTCCTCCAAATCCTGAAGTGGAAGTAAAACCACCAAACCAAATACCTAATGAATCCGGCAAAATTGTTCCTCCAGCTAGCAGAAAACCAATCCCTGAAAATCAATTCCAATCCGCTCTCGATCAACCTTTATCAACTTTTTCTATTGATGTTGATCAGGCTTCGTACAGTATTGCCAGAAGATACCTCAACAACGGACAGTTACCTCCACAATATGCTATACGGCTCGAAGAATTTGTGAATTACTTCAACTACGACTATCCTCAACCGGATGGCGATACGCCTTTTTCTGTACAAACAGAAATTACGGATTGCCCATGGGCAAATGGTCATAAGCTTATGATGGTCGGTTTGCAAGGAAAAAATCCTCCGGCCAAAACGCTCCCCCCCAGTAATCTGGTATTCCTGATTGATGTATCTGGCTCCATGCAATCAGCAGACAAGATAGGATTGCTCAAACGCTCCTTTGCGATGCTCGTCGATCAGTTGCGGCCGCAAGATCGCGTAGCGATCGTCACTTATGCCGGAGAAACTGGCGTTGCGCTGCCTTCAACACCGGGTAACCAAAAGGATATTATTTTGCGAAAGCTGCAGCAATTGCAAGCTGGGGGAAGTACTGCCGGTGCGGCAGGAATTGATCTGGCCTATGATATTGCCCAGCGCTATTTTATGAAAAATGGAAATAATCGAGTCATTCTGGCTACGGATGGCGATTTCAATGTGGGGCCCAGCAGTGAATCAGAATTGGTGGAGTTGATTGAACAGAAACGCAATGCAGGCATCTTCCTCTCCGTGCTTGGTTTTGGAACCGGTAATTTTCGAGATCAGCAAATGGAGCAATTAGCCGATCATGGCAATGGAAATTATGCTTATATCGATCAGGTACTCGAAGCGAAGAAAGTAATGGTTAATGAGTATATGGGCACTTTGTATACCATTGCCAAGGATGTCAAAATCCAAATTGAATTTAATCCGGCGCAGGTATATCAATATCGTTTATTGGGCTATGAAAACCGTATTCTCAACAAAGAAGACTTTCGGGACGATAAAAAAGATGCCGGTGATATTGGGGCTGGTCATAGTGTCACGGCTTTATATGAATTGGTGCCCAATGGCGTAAGCCCTAATCCATCAACCGAAACCAAGGAAAAAATACCACTACGTTATCAAGAGCGTACAGTACGAGCAGATGCCGCTTCCGCGGAATGGATGACCGTCAAACTACGCTATAAAAAACCGCAGGCAAGCAAGAGTCAGTTGCTCTCATTTACGGCATCTGATCTTGGCTTTAGTTTTGAGGAAGGCTCTGAAAACATTCGTTTTGCTGCCTCTG
>JALEHC010000225.1 GCA_022763215.1 Saprospiraceae bacterium | reverse complement strand
TTATGCGGCCTATATTATCATCATTGGCTTGATCTGGGGCAATGTGGTGGGGCTTGGTATTTGTGTACTGCAAGAGCAGTTTGAGCTCATTCGCTTATCCGAAGAAAATTATTATTTGTCAGTTGCACCTATCGAACTTCATTTTTGGACGATTGTAAGTATCAATGTCGGAACCCTTATTTTGACTATTTTATTTTTGGTGGTACCATCTTATTTGGTGACGAGCATTAGTCCAGTCAAAGCGATTCGATTTAAGTAGGCGTCTTTTTGAGGTTAGATTAGAAAATTGTATATTCGAGTATCATTATAATCATATCCATTTTCGTTGGTTTTCCCTTTGCGGGAAATACAAATCAGCGGGCTATACCAATTTTTCCAAAATTCACATTCACCAATAGCGATCCCAAAAGCAAGGAAATTCCAAAATCTTCTAAAAACGGAAGAACCGTGCGCTTATTTAGCCAGTATTATGAAGAAGAAGTACGCTGGCCTCGGCTTTTTCAGCGTTTGCTGTTTAAGCTGGGTTCGGTATTACTGCGTCTGTTGGATATTGCATTGCGATTGCCTAAGCGCTTGCTCTTTTTGATGGAGCATTTGAGCGAAGGTTTTAGTTGGGGGTATGCGCGTTTGCGCCACCCACAGGCAACGGCACGTCTGCTGCGTGGAATTGGGTTTTGGTGGATGGAATTGTTTATGCTGGTGATCGACTGTCTGGGGATTAGCGAATTTTACGAAAGTATATGCTACTTTGTAAAGTTTAATACAAGACCATTGCACGATTGGGAAAAGGATCTGGCCAGAGAAATATTTGGCGAAAGCCTACCGCTGAGAAGGGTAAGAATTGACGAAAGTGCTTGGATTGGTCCACCTCAATATCATTTGTGTTATGTCAGTTTTTATACCATAAATAGCTGGGGACCGATGACGAATAGTCTGTTGGTGCATGAAATGGTACATGTGTGGCAATACCACAATAAGGGGATTGTTTACATTCCGAGGGCACTGGCTGCCGGTGCATCAGCAGTAGGCTATAATTATGGTGGGGTAGAAGCATTGAAGCGTAGTATGCAGATGGGCGGCCAATTCGATGACTTTAATTACGAACAACAAGCCGATATCGTATCTGATTATTATCGAATAAAGAACAATTATCAACCTAGTTGGGGGCATGCCACTGCTTCGGACCTGCCCACCTACACATATTTTGTGCAGTTTCTGAGGAAGAAATAAACTTCTGGTTCCGTTTTGCAATCCCCCTCAATAAGTTGTAAGTTTGCGCCCGACCCTTCTGATTTTAAAGGTGCACGCTGACCGAGGGCAATAGAGGTAGCATTGATCCAACCGTCAGGCCGCTCCAATACTGAAAAGCAAAGAAACACCAATTGCAAAACATTAAAACAGGAAGTACATGATTCGGTATTATGCTAAAGAAGATGGGCGGCTGAAGGAAATGGACGGGCCGGAGACTTCCTGCTGGGTCAATATCTCTCCTCCTTTTACCCACGAAGAGCTTGAAGAAATTGCCATTCAGTTTGATATTCCGCTAGATTTCCTGACAGACTCCCTGGATATTGATGAGCGTTCGCGTTACGAACGAGAGGATGAAGTACGGCTGATTGTATTGAACACGCCAGTGCTGAATGAATCAGAGGATCAAAATGATGCCATTTATATAACGGTACCAATTGGTATCATATTGACAATGGACATGGTCATTACGATCACTGCTTTTGAAAATCCGGTTTTGCAGTTATTTCTAGATAGTAAGGTAAAGAACTTTGATCCGGGGGATGATATTCAGTTTGTGCTGCAAATTTTTGAGCAGAATGTATATCGGTTTTTGACTTGTCTGAAAAAACTCAATCTCAAGCGTAATCTGATTGAGCAAGAGTTGTATCATTCTAGTCGTAATATTGAGTTGATGCAATTGCTGAGTATTGAAAAGAGTTTGGTGTACTTCGTAAATTCACTAAGTGCGAATGAACTGCTCAAAATGAAGATGAAGCGGACCGACTTTTTGAATATCGGAGGAGATGAAAGCAAAACCGATTTGTTTGAAGATATCATCATTGACAATAGCCAGGCTTTGGAAATGTCGAATGTTTACACGAATATCTTGAATGGAACGATGGATGCCTATGGTTCGATTATATCCAATAATCTGAATATTACGATACGTCGGTTGACGTTGATTACTATCATTCTGATGGTGCCTACCTTGGTAGCTAGTTTTTATGGAATGAATGTTCCTTTGCCACTTCGACAAGATCCGTATGCAATTTATTACATTGTTACCTTCTCCATTGCAATTAGTTTGTTAGTCGCTTGGTACTTTCAGCGCAAGCGTCTTTTTTAATTGATTTTGTTGCACTTATATATCCACTTTAAGGTAGTTTGTGAATAGGTGTTAATAAGTCAATCCATTTTCCACATTGAGTTATCCACATTGTGGAAAAAATAACTAACAATTGTAAGTAATTGATTATCATTTATTTAGGTGTGTTATCCACATATTGTGGAAAACTCTGACGGCATTACACCCCCCTTTTTATTAATTTAGTGTTAAGAACAAAGACGATCACCTAAGTCGTAGTCTCCGATATAAATGTTTCCTCAAAAAGAGGAGCAAAAGACACAGAAGTCCCTAAGTTCTGAGTACGATTTTTTACAGATCGAAGAATCAAATGCCGGTCACCCCCGAGCTAAAACTCAGAGACGCAACATCAAAAAAACAGCAACAAAAAATACGCGCCATAAGTGGAAAATTCCCGCTTATGGATAGTTAATGTGCGCAGTAAACTTAATTATCATAACCATAAAAATCAGACCAAATAATGAGTGAGGTATTTGAGCCCATTTTAGAAGAGAACCCAAACCGTTTTGTTTTATTTCCTATTAAGCATAACGATATCTGGGCCTTCTACAAAAAGGCAGAGGCGAGCTTTTGGACCGCAGAAGAGATTGATCTATCCGCAGATTTGACCGACTGGGATAAGAAATTGAATGACGATGAGCGTCATTTTGTCAAACATGTATTGGCCTTTTTCGCAGCTAGTGATGGTATTGTTAATGAAAACTTAGCTGAAAACTTCGTAAACGAAGTACAATACACAGAAGCCAAGTTTTTCTACGGATTCCAGATCATGATGGAGAACATCCACTCCGAGACTTATTCTTTGTTGATTGATACCTATATCAAAGACGTAAAAGAAAAAGATTATTTATTCAATGCCATCGAACACCTTGATTGTGTAAAGAAAAAAGCAGATTGGGCATTGCGCTGGATCGATAATGGTTCTTTCCAGGAGCGACTAGTTGCCTTTGCTGCAGTAGAAGGTATTTTCTTCTCAGGTTCTTTCTGTTCTATTTTCTGGTTGAAAAAGCGCGGATTGATGCCTGGTTTATCTTTCTCCAATGAGTTGATCTCTCGTGATGAAGGTATGCACTGTGATTTTGCTTGTTTGTTGTACAACGATCATGTTAAGAATAAGCTTACCGAAGAGACTATCCTTAAAATCATTAAGGATGCTGTTGCTATTGAAAAAGAATTTGTATCCGATGCTTTGCCGGTAAACCTGATTGGTATGAACGCTGATCTGATGTGCCAGTATATCGAGTTTGTCGCAGATCGTTTGTTGGCTTCCTTGGATACACCAAAGATTTACAATGTAGAAAATCCATTCCCTTGGATGGATATGATTTCACTACAAGGTAAGACCAACTTCTTTGAAAAGCGGGTTGGTGATTACCAGAAGTCAGGTGTAATGACCGACCGTAGTAAGCAGATTTTCTCGCTGGACGAAGACTTCTAAGCACCAAAGAAACAACTGTACTCTGTATTAAAGAAACCATCAAACCAATTCTAAAAATTCAAACCCACTGTCCATGCAAGTAGTAAAGAGAGGCGGGAGAAGAGAGGATGTCAGCTTTGACAAAATCACAGCCCGAATTAAAAAATTATGTTATAACCTGGATACACGCTATGTCGATTATATCGAGATTTCCCGAAAGGTGATCCAGGGACTTTATGATGGCGTTACCACCACAGAACTGGATAACCTGGCTGCGGAAACAGCAGCTACTATGGCAACTGATCACCCGGACTACGCGCTACTAGCAGCTCGTATTTCGGTGTCTAACCTTCATAAAAATACCGATAAGTCGTTTTCAAAAACCATGAAAGCGCTTTATCACTATATCGACCCTAAAACTGGCGAAAAAGCTGGGCTGATCGGTGATGAAACCTTTAATATCATTTGGAAAAATAAAACTCAGTTGGACTCTGCCATTATTTATGACAGAGATTACCAGTTTGATTTCTTTGGATTCAAAACCTTGGAGCGTTCGTATTTGCTGCGTATGGATGGTAAGGTAGTAGAGCGGCCACAGCATTTGCTTATGCGTGCTGCGGTTGGTATTCATGGAGAAGATATCGAGTCTGCTATTGAAACATACAACTTGATGTCCGAAAAGTGGTTTATCCACGCTACGCCAACCTTATTTAATGCGGGTACACCCAAGCCACAATTGTCTTCTTGTTTCTTGTTGAGTGCTACTGAAGATAGTATCTCAGGTATTTTTGAAACGCTGACTCGTTGTGCGAAGATTTCACAGTCGGCAGGTGGGATTGGTTTGAGCATTCATAATATCAGAGCAAAAGGAAGTTATATCAAAGGTACTGGTGGTACTTCAAATGGTATCATCCCAATGCTTCGTGTATATAACGATACAGCAAGATATGTAGATCAAGGCGGTGGAAAGCGTAAAGGTGCCTTTGCCGTTTATTTGGAACCTTGGCATGCAGATGTTTTCGAATTCCTCGACCTGAAAAAGAATCACGGTAAAGAAGAATTGCGGGCGCGTGACTTGTTTTATGCCATGTGGATTCCGGATTTATTCATGGAGCGCGTAAAGCAAGATGGCGAATGGTCGTTGTTCTGCCCAAATGAATGCCCGGGCTTGTACGATACTTATGGAGGCGAATTTGAAGCTTTGTATCATAAGTTTGAACAAGAAGGAAAAGCAAGAAAAACAATCAAAGCACAAGAACTTTGGTTTGCAATTTTGGAATCTCAGATTGAAACGGGTACGCCTTATGTACTCTACAAGGACGCTGCTAACCGCAAGTCTAACCAGAAAAATCTGGGTACTATCCGTTCTTCTAACCTTTGTACAGAGATCATGGAGTATACTTCTCCGGATGAAGTAGCGGTTTGTAACCTAGCTTCCTTGTCTTTGCCAAAGTTTGTAGATGAAGAGAAGGTAGAATACAAGTTTGATGAATTGTTCAATATCGCAAGAGTCGTTACTCGCAACTTGAACAAAATCATTGATGTCAACTACTATCCAATCAAGGAGGCTCGTAATTCGAATATGCGTCACCGTCCAATCGGTATTGGAGTACAAGGTTTGGCAGATGCCTTCATCATGATGCGCCAGCCATTTGATAGTGAAGGAGCCAAGCAGCTAAATAAAGATATATTTGAGACCATCTACTTTGCTGCCCTGACTGAGTCTTGTGAATTGGCAGAAAAGCATGGCGCTTACGAAACCTTCGAAGGTTCACCGGCTAGCAAAGGCGAGCTACAGTTTGATATGTGGGGCGTTACGCCAAGTGATCGTTGGGATTGGGACGGTTTGAAAGAAAAGATCAAGAAGCACGGATTGCGCAATAGCTTGCTATTAGCACCTATGCCAACGGCTTCTACTTCTCAGATTTTGGGCAATAACGAGTGTTTTGAGCCGTATACGGCAAATATCTACACGCGTCGTACCCTTTCGGGCGAATATATCGTAGTGAATAAGCACTTGCTAAAAGATTTGATTCGTCTGGGGCTTTGGAGCGACGACATGAAGCACCGTCTGATGGCTTCAAATGGTTCTATTCAGGAATTTGAAGATATCCCACAAGAGCTGAAAGATCTGTACAAAACGGTATGGGAAATCAGCCAAAAGGTAATCATCGACATGGCAGCTGATCGTGGTGCGTTTATCTGCCAAAGCCAGAGTATGAACTTGTTTGTCGAAAATCCAAATTTCGGAAAATTGTCTTCCATGCATTTCTACGCTTGGCAGAAAGGCTTGAAAACAGGTATGTACTACCTACGTTCGAAAGCAGCTACCGATCCAATTAAGTTTACAGTTAAGCAGTCTGCTCAGAAAAAGAAAATGGCTGCTGTAAATACGGCCTCCGGAACCGCAGCGATTCAAGAGTCGCAGCAGGAAGATGGACAAGCATGTAATCTGGACGATCCAGATTGTATCATGTGCAGTGGTTAATGTTAACTCCACACATACTTGACAAAGGTTTTTTATTTAACTTACTGATGCTTATGGCGTGCCTTGCGGGGTGCGCCATTTTTTTTGGCGAAAGCCAGGAACAAACATTCGGGTAAAAAAGTTACTTATATGACTTTTGCCTATGAATTTGACCTTTCCGACACATATTTCGGGCAAAATGTTTGTTTGACAAGGATAATTTTGATAGAATTGCCATATAATTGAAAAGCCATATTCACTTCTAATCGCTTACTTTGAGAGAACTTTCGGTGCCCTCGCCGAATATACAACCAAAACGCTCTGTGTGGAAGGATGATTTACGCCTTTACTATGTTCTGAAGGACAGAGGTATTTTACCTTTTCTCGTGCAATCCAATAAAATTGAAGCTCTAAACTGTTGTACCTCTTGTGCATAGGAGACTGCATGCAATTGACGAATCAAAATTATGGATGAGTGAAATTCTGTGCCGACAAATTTCACTTGCTCGTAAGTCTGTCTTACTAGTTATACGAATTTGATACATACTTGAAACACTCATATAAACATTAACTTGTAGATGAAAACGCTGAACATCGCTCTATTGGTTATTTTATTACCTATTGGAGTTTTCGCCCAGTATAGCTGGGAAGGAGGTATTTTTGCTGGAGGAGGCTTTTATTTTGGAGATTTGACGGAACAAGACAGGATTCCGTTTTTTGAAGAAACTAAAATCGCTGCTGGCGTTTACACCAACTATCACTTTAATCCGCAATGGGCTTTCCGAATGAATGCGACTTTCGCCCAATTGTCGGGTGATGATACAAACTTCGAACAGGCTTCCTTTGCGGAAAATCGTCGCTTCCGCTTTAAAACTAACATGGCTGAGCTTAGCCTAGGCTTTCAGTGGGAGCCTTTCGGCAAATGGCGATACAAAGAAGTAGGCCAATTTAATAGTATTGTCTCTCCATATCTTTTTGCAGGTGTAGCCGGAACTTATATCGATGCACAACCAGACTTTTCAGCTGTACTTACCGAAGGCTATTTTGAACGCATTCAGGAAGACTTGTCTGAACAGGGTACTCGGTTCGAAGTCGCCATCCCGATTGGTGGAGGGCTGAAATTTGATCTTAATCCAACAACTACACTTGGCCTCGAAGCAGGCTTGCGTGCTACTTTTTCAGACTATATAGATGGTATCAGCCAATCTGCTGGATCAGAATCGAATGATTGGTACGCCTTCGGTGGACTTACCCTTGGCTTTCGATTTGGGACCCTCGATGCTGACCGCGATGGTATTGTTGATGCCGAGGATGCTTGCCCTCAGTTAGCTGGTGTTGCTTCGGCATTTGGATGCCCAGATTTAGATAATGATGGCGTCGAAGATGCAGAAGATATTTGCCCTGATCAGCCTGGTATTGCTGACTTAAACGGCTGCCCAGATAAAGACGGCGATCGCGTAATTGATCGTATAGATGCTTGCCCAGATACACCTGGATCAGAAATTACCGAAGGTTGCCCAGATCAGGATAATGACGGTATTGCCGATTCAAAAGATAAATGCCCAGATTTACCCGGCTTCGTAGAGATGAATGGCTGCCCAGATACCGACAAAGATGGTATTGCAGATAGCGATGACCTTTGTCCAGAACAGGAAGGTATTCCTGAGCTTAACGGCTGCCCCAATGTAGATGCTGACGAGGATGGCTTGGTAGATGCTTTCGATGATTGCCCAAACCTTAAGGGCGATAAAGAAAATAACGGTTGCCCAGAGGTAACGGATGTTGTGACAACTGATTCGACGGTAGTTGCTACAACAGAAAGTAAGGATACTGCCGCTACCGAGGATCAACTAGTCGCAAAAGGTGGTCGCCCAACTACAGATTCCACGAAAGTGGCAACAACCAGCGAAGCTGAAATTTCAGAAAACTTGGAAGAATTGTTATCCTTGGCTACAAAAGCCGTAAAATTCGAAACTGGAAAATCAACGCTAAAAGAAGAATCTTTAGATATCCTTAATCAAGTAGCGGAAGCAATGAAAAAGCTACCCGGCTACGAACTCAAAATCAAAGGGTATACAGACAGTGTTGGCGATGATACCAAGAACAAATCACTTTCCGAAAAACGAGCGAAAGCTTGTTTCGAATACTTGATTTTTAAAGGCTTAAAAGGTGCTCGTATGTCTTTCGACGGCTTCGGAGAAGAAAATCCGATCGGTGACAATAATACGCCTGCCGGCCGCCGCCTCAACCGCCGTGTCGAGTTCGAACTTATCAAAGAAGAACAGCAGTAGTTTTTTGATTTTTTGATGT
>JALEHC010000224.1 GCA_022763215.1 Saprospiraceae bacterium | reverse complement strand
GTATTGATTTGATTAACTTACCCAAAGATACCATTTTACAAATCGGAGCAACACAAGTACAAATTACCGGCCTCCGCAATCCGTGTGCACAGCTCGAAGGCATTCAGGAAGGATTGATGAAGGCTGTGCTCGACAGAGACGAAGCTGGACATCTGATCAGAAAGTTGGGTATCATGGGAATTGTACTGGAAGGAGGAAGTATACAGGTAAAAGATGCTATTCAAGTTATTTTACCTGCTGAACCGCATATCAAACTCGAAAAAGTATAAACAAACAAACGCTATGACACCGTCTACCATTACCAAAACACTCCACCTCAATGGCACGCCATTTAAAGTACATGCCATTTCAACCGGAGAAGTTGCTGTAAAATCAAAATTTCGGGAAACCAAACTAAAAGGTAAACTCGCGCCTCTTTCCTTCATTTTTGGTCGTTCTTTTACCGAGTGGATGCCCATCTGGGTTTGGGTAATTGAGCATCCGGAAGGTCTTTTTGTGATTGATACTGGCGAAAATTCACGCATTAACGAGCCAGCCTATTTTGCTCAATGCGATGGATTTACCAAATGGCTCAATCGGACACAATTCAAATTTCGCGTTCAGCGAGCAGAAGAAATTGATCAGCAACTAGAAGCTATTGGCTTGTCTTGTACACAAGTCGATCAAGTCGTTATGACTCACATGCACATTGACCACTTTGATGGCTTGCATCATTTTCCGGATTCAGAAATATTGGTACATCGACTAGAATGGGAAAAGCCGTACGGCGATATTCCGGCACTGTATCCTTCCTGGCTTTCGCCAAAACTAGTAGACCTCAACCAAAATCACCCTATACTTGGCCCTATCGCATCACTCACTTCCGATGATACGTTGCAAATCGTGCATACACCAGGGCATACATACGGACATACGGCGATACTGTTACGTACAGATGAAGGCACGCTTTGCTTTGCCGGAGATGTGGTGTATCATCAAGGGCAATTACATCAGGATAAGTATTCTGGTGGCTGTATTGATTTTAAGGCTGCCGCTAAAACGTATGAACGTCTTCGGGCTTTCGCCAAATCAGAATCGGTAGTAATTTTGCCTTCACATGATGGAGAAGCCGGGGAGCGATTGGAAAAGCTTTCTTTCTTTTAGACGCGGAGTGCGGAGAGGCCTCTGCTTCCTCTACGTCCCAAAAAACGATTTAGCGAAAGCGATACATACAAAACCAATTATTTATGAAACAGTTACTAACTATTGTATGCCTGCTCTTGGCATTTGCCGCTAAGGCACAAACCTTTGAAGAGCTCATCATGAAGGGTGATAAACAGTATCAAGCCAAGGAATACCTGGCTGCTGCCAAAAACTATGAAAAAGCCCTGGAGATGAAAGCCGGTAATTCTGGTGATTATTATAATGCCGCTTGCTATTGGGCATTGACAGGCGATACCATCAAGTCTATTGCCTATATTCAACAAGCAGCCGAAGCAGGCTGGCGCAACAAAAAATGGATGCTACAAGACAGTGATCTGACGTCCTTACACAAGGTTGAAGGTTGGCAAAAAGCGGTAGATCAAGTGCAAGCAAACGTGGATGAATACGAAAAAGGCTTGAATAAGCCCCTGAAAGAACGCCTGGAACACATACACGTAAAAGACCAAACGCTAAGGAGACTCTATCGGGAAGCGGAAGAAAAATTTGGCCGTGATTCGGAAGAAATGAAGTACTTTTGGAGCCTTGTTAACCAACAAGACAGCCTTAACGAACTGGAAGTCATCGAAATTATTGACAAATATGGTTGGGTTGGTCGTTCAGAAGTAGGTGGCGAAGCCAATATGACGCTTTGGCTTGTCATACAACACGCCCCACTTGAAACGCAGGAAAAATACCTTCCTATGCTGGAAGCATCCGTAAAGGAAGGCGAATCGAGCGGCAGTCACTTGGCGTTATTAGTAGATCGCATTCATATGCGTAATGGGAAGCCGCAGATTTATGGTTCGCAGATTACTGTAGATCAGGAAACAGGCGAACAGGTAGTCTATGAAATCAAAGAGCCCGAATATGTCAATCAGCGACGAGCAGAAGTAGGTCTGGGACCAATTCAGGAGTATGTTGGCCGCTGGGGCATTGAATGGAAGATTGAGCAGAAAGAAAAATAAACTATGTCAGATAATTCCATCAGTCTAAATAAATATATCAGTAGTACGGGTATTTGTTCCCGCAGAGAAGCTGATCGCTGGATTGAAGCAGGGCGTGTCCGAATTAACGGGCAGGTAGCTCAAAAAGGTAATCGTGTAACCGATGAAGATGATGTAACCATTGATGGGAAGCCCCTTAAAAATAAGCCGAAGGCGGTTTATATTGCACTGAATAAACCGCCCGGCATTACTTGTACGACCGACTTACGCGACAAGGACAATATCATTGATTTTGTGGGTCACCCACAGCGCATTTTTCCAATTGGTCGGATCGATAAACCTTCGTCCGGATTGATATTGCTTACCAATGATGGCGATATTGTCAATCAGATTTTGCGGGTTGAAAACAATCACGAAAAAGAATATATCGTCACGGTCGATAAACCTGTAACTGAAAAATTTATTGAGCGCATGAGCGGTGGTCTTCCCATTCTCGGCACCATGACCCGCAAGTGCAAAGTGGAAAAAATCAATACCAAAATATTCCGGATTATATTGACTCAAGGCTTAAACCGCCAGATTCGTCGAATGTGTGAATACCTTGACTATCGGGTAGTTTATCTGAAGCGAGTGCGCATTATGAATATCAAACTGGGCGAACTGAGAGTTGGCCGCTGGCGCGACTTGACGAAG
>JALEHC010000223.1 GCA_022763215.1 Saprospiraceae bacterium | reverse complement strand
CGGGTGTGGCATTGGCTTCGTGTAGCACCTTTTTACGCTCGTAATCCTTTTTGGCGAAAGCCAGTTGGGCTTTGGTTTCCAATAACATTCGCTGTTTCTCGATCAACTGTGCATTTTCGATTTGTGCCAGCAAGCTACCCTTTGATACTCGGTCGCCCGGCAGGTATTTCACACCCATCAATTGGCCTTCCATTTTGCTGTGTACCAATTGGATGCTTGTAGGCGGTAAGTGAATCTTTCCCGTACAGGGAATATCTGATTGAATACTTTTTGAAATGATACCGCCGGTTTCAATCTTTCCATGATTGATTTTTTGTGGCGAAGCGGCTGCATGTACAACGGTTTGTTCCGTTGAAGGACTTTCTCCACAAGCCGTCAATATGCCCAATAACATCAATCCGAGAATATATTTATGTAACATGATTTTATTATTTTTTTTGTGTGAGGTAGGTTAATTCAAGAATGACTGCATTAGCCTGTAAAAGTAAGTCGATATACTGCTGGCGAGCCAGCAATTCTTTTTCCTGCATTTGGCTTAAAGCCAAAAGATCGATCTCGCCCTGTTCGTACTGCAATCTTGCCAATTCCAATAAGCGTTGATGTTCAGGAAGTAGCTGTTGCTGATAATTTTCCACGGAAGTGGCCAACAGGACCTGTTGCTTGCGCAGCATCTGAATACGTTCCTGATATTGTTGGAGGGTCGCCTTCCGACTATTATTTACTTGCTGTGTTTCTAAATCAAACTGTGTTCTACTCGTTTTTGCCGATCTTCGATCGAGCGGAATTCCGATACCCAACTGTACTCCCTGAAACGCAAAATCCTTCTCAAGGGATTGGGCAAAATATCCGATGCTCAAATCTGGCAACTTTGCACTTTGCTCAATTACGGCCAGTTCTTTTGCCAAAACTTGCTGCTTTAGGCGATAAGTTTCCAGGTAAATGCTTGTAGCAGTATCCAGCTCAAATTGCGTTGTGGGTAAGAGGTTAATCACTGCATTTTCCAGTTGTGTGCCTTGCGGCAAAAGAGCCATGCGCTGTAGTTCACTGCGGTATAGCTGTAGTTGCTGCTCATGTTTTCGGCAAGTTTCTTCCAGCTCTAACAAGGCCGTACGAAACAATCTTACATCCAACTGACTAGTTTCTCCGGCTTCGAAACGAAGCTGCACAATCGGATCGAGTTGTTGGTACAATAAGCGGATGCTATCGGCCAATTCGTATTGCTGCTGTGCAGCAGCCCACTGGTCATACACTTTTCGAAGAGAGTATTTGAGTTCATTAGCGATCAGGACTTTATCGAAAGCCAATTGTTGTTGTTGACCAGCGATCAGGGTCTTCTTTTTTTGACGCCCGAAAAAATGATTCAAATTTTGGTTGATGGTAAAAAAGTGATCAAAATCGCTTGCATTAATTTGCCCTCCTTGATAATCGACTTGCAGTGGGTCCCATTGTCCTATTTTCTGTTGTTCCAAGCCTTGTATCTGGGTTTGCAGTTCTTGATTTTGGAGTTGTGGATGGTGCTCGAGTGCATGCTCGTAAATTTCCTCGAAAGAGGTAAATGTCTGAGCCTGGCTTTCGCCAAATGCACCAATCGCAAGCAATAACGGCAACAAGACCTTAAGACCATACTGCTTTTTGTAAAATAAGTAGTACAAACTCGGCAAGACCAATAAGGTTAGTAAAGTGGAGGAAATCAGCCCACCAATAACTACCGTAGCCAGTGGCTGCTGTACCTCTGCTCCGTTTCCGGTCGAAATCGCCATGGGCAAGAAACCAAAGGCCGCTACCAATGCAGTTAAAAGCACCGGCCGCAAGCGACTCAAACTAGCCTGACTTATCAGGTCTTTGAAGCTATCGTATTTGTCAAATTCGAGTTGCCGAATGGCACTAATCAATACAATTCCGTTGAGCACCGAAATACCAAATAAGGCGATAAACCCGATACCGGAGGAAATACTAAACGGCATACCCCGCAATTCCAATGCCCAAATACCTCCAATAGCGGATAAAGGAACGGCCATAAAAATGATCAGTACATCTTTGGCCGAGCGGAATGCCAGATACAGTAAAAACAAAATCAGACCGAGGGCTACCGGCACGGCAATTAGCAGTCGATTTCTGGCATTTTCAAGATTTTCAAACTGACCACCATACTGAATTTCATAACCTGGAGGTAGTTGAAGTGAAGTTTCCAGCTTTTGCTGAATGTCTTGTACCAAACTAGCCACATCCCGATCACGGACATTGATACCGATATTAATAAAACGTCGAGCTTGCTCTCTTGAAATTAGCATTGGACTGGACTTAGGCACTATTTCTGCTAATTCACTTAGCGGAATCTGACGGCCATCAGCCGCAGTAATGCTCAGTTGTTGCAAGTCGAGTTGGGCACGTCGAGCAGGCGTAAGACGAACGACCAGATCAAACCGTCTTTCCTCTTCGTATACTCGGCCTACCTGCTCGCCTGCATAAGCCGCCCGCACAATTTGATTAACATCCGCTACCGAAACGCCGTATTGTGCCATGCGGTCATACCGAAACTGAATGGAAAGTTGTTGTAAACCTTCGGTTTGATCAACTTTTACATCTGCAGCTCCTTGAATCGTTTGGATTAAGTCTGCCGCTTCATCTGCTTTCGCTTTGAGGAGATCGACTTGCTCTCCAAATATTTTGACAGCGATATCGGACTTTGCTCCTGTCATCAGCTCATTAAATCGCAATTGAATGGGTTGCGTAAATTCATAGGAAGCCCAAGTGATTGGCGCTAATTTTTCTTTCATCAAATCAATCAGGTCTTCGCGATTATCGGCAGACGTCCATTCTGATTTATCTTTCAGGATAATCATAACATCGGCATCTTCGATGGCCATTGGGTCGGTAGGCACTTCTGCGGTACCAATTTTGGAGACGACATGTTCTACTTCCGGAAAGTTTTGGAGCAAAATCTTTTCAGCCATGGATGCTGTTTGGATACTTTCTTGCAACGAGCTTCCAGGTTTGATGGATTGTTGCATGGCAATGTCCCCTTCTTCCAGAGTAGGAATAAACTCGGCACCCATGCGCGAAAAAACCACCACCGAAAACGCAAAAGCGAGTGCACCAATGGCAATCGTACCGATGGCATAATTGAGTGAGGTGCGCAAAATAGGGCGATACCCCTTTTGCAGGAAATGGATAATCCGATGCGCAATTCCAGATTCTTCTTTGATTGTTTTATTGAGGAATAGTGAGGTCATGACCGGTATGTAGGTCAGTGATAATATCATAGAACCCAAAATCGCAAAGCCGACCGTCTGAGCCATGGGCCGAAATGTTTTCCCTTCGGTTCCTTCCAAGGTAAGAATGGGTACAAATACAACCAGAATAATCAAGACTCCAAAAGCTGCCGAACGGTAGATTCGGTTTGTAGACTCAAACACGATCTCATTCATCTGAGTCTGAGTCAGTTTTTGTCCGACATAAGTCAGCGACAAGGTATAAAGCAGGCTTTCAACGATAATCACGGCTCCATCGATCACAATACCAAAGTCGATTGCACCTAGTGACATCAAATTGGCAGAAACGCCAAAAGCATTCATCATGCTTAGGGCGAACAACATGGACAATGGAATTACAGACGCGACAATCAGCCCTGCTCTAAAATTACCCAGCAGTAACAACAAAACCAGAATAACAATGATACCGCCTTCAATGAGGTTATTGCTGGCAGTGTGAATGGTTTTTCCGATCAGTTTAGAGCGATCGAGATACGGATATATACTTACGCCTTCCGGTAAAGAAGCTTGAATAATGGCAATACGTTCTTTGACATTTTCGAGTGCTTGAGAAGAATTTCCACCTTTTAGCATAAGCGTAATGCCACCAACTACTTCCCCATTTCCATCCATCGTCATAGCGCCATAACGCTTGGCACTACCAATTCGGATATCGGCAATATCCCGCATCAAAATAGGTGTACCAGCTTGATTACTCACTGGAATAGCACCAATGGCTTCCAGGCTATTCACTCGACCTTCCGTACGGATATAATAAGAATAAGAGCCTTGCTCAATGTAGCTACCACCACTGTTTTCATTGTTTTTTTCGAGGGCCTGAATGACCGATTGCACATCCAACTTGTACGTTTTTAACTGCTCAGGTCGGATGGCGACTTCATATTGTTTGAGATAGCCACCAAAACTACTGGTCTCAATAATTCCTTTGGTACCATTCAGTTGACGTTTGACGATCCAGTCTTGAATCGTACGCAAGTTAGTAGCATCGTATTTATGAGCAACAGAATCAGCTACGACCAGCACATACTGGTAAATTTCACCTAATCCGGTTGTAATAGGCATCAGTTCAGGTGTTATGCCTTTCGGCAAATCAGAGGTCGCTGTTTGTAGTTGTTCTTGTACATACTGTCGAGCCAGCATGAGTTCGACTGATTCTTCAAACACAATGGTAATAACCGATAGGCCATACCTGGAAATCGAACGGACTTCAATTACATTAGGAATATTTGTCATTCCGCTCTCCAACGGATACGTAATTAATTGTTCTACTTCTTCGGGAGCGAAGGTAGGTGCTGTCGTTACAATCTGCACCTGGTTATTGGTAATATCCGGTACGGCATCAAGTGGAATCTGCGTAGCCGAGTAGCTGCCCAGAATAATGAGCATCAGTACACCGATACCGACCACCAGTTTATTCTTCAGCGAGAAGGATATAATAGACTTAAACATTCAAAAAATCTTTGCGAAGTGCTTCTGCGAAGCACTAATGGTGATTGTAAAATAAACGTAGGAGTGACTATTCCGGAAAGAAAGTCGGAATACTCAAATGAATGTTTAGCCTAAAATGGGCGGATGGAAAATATTTTTGATAAGCGTTTGAGGAACTGCTTGCGGGATGCAAGCTTGAATTTTGGTAAGTATGTCCCCAATCATTGAAATAGATTCAGCCGTAGAAGCAGGAATAAGATGAAGTGATACCGTCAAGTCATAAAGTGGCAATTGATGTTCATGATTGCCATTTTCTTGATCATGTTCATCACTATCGATAAAATGGATATAAAGAAACTCTG
>JALEHC010000026.1 GCA_022763215.1 Saprospiraceae bacterium | reverse complement strand
TCCGCCTTAGGCGGAAAGATAGGACCCTACCTCCTCGGTAGGTAAATGCGACTTATGGTTTAAGATGATGAGTTAGTTTATCAGCCGAAGGCTGAAGAGTATTCCAGATTAAGGCAGGACTGCGACCGTTTTTCTTTTGGTGTCTTGAACTCCGCGTAACGGGTAGGCGAGGTATCCAGATTAATATAGGACTGTGACAGCGCAGCTTTTACTCCGCCTTTACGGCCAAAGCTGTTGGAGAGGTATCCATCCGCCTTAGGCGGAAGATGGGACCCTACCTCCTCGGTAGGTAAATGCGACTTGTGATCATGGTTCTATTGTTTTTGTTTTACAAGTAGGCGAGGTATCCATCCGCCTTAGGCGGAAAGATAGGACTCCCGCAGTACACCTTACAGGATGACTGCGGGACACTCCGCCCCAAGAGATCAATATTCAACCAAGAAAGAACTGCTACTTTGTAACTTAAGCCGCTTAAGAAGTAAGAAATGGAAAATGCTTTTAAACATGAGTCTTTCAAAGACTCATGTACAAAATCGAAGGTAGTAGAGGAAAGATGATCAGGTGGGGGCAAAAAGAAAAAGGAGCTATGATAAACATCATAACTCCTTGAATGTGAGAGTGATTCCGCTGGGGTTCGAACCCAGGACCCCTTGATTAAAAGTCAAGTGCTCTACCAGCTGAGCTACGGAATCCTATTTTGAAAATCAAACAGAATGCTTTACTAAAAAGTTCCTGAATTCTGTAATTTGATCGTCAATTATTTCTGAAAAAAATGAAAGCTGCAATGCATGCTTTTCTAATTTTTTTGCCCCTTCTTTCAAAGGCGTTGCAAATATAAAGCGTCTTTTTGCAAAAAGCAAAAAAGATGTGAAAAAATCTTAAAACTTTTTGCTTCCCGCTTTCATGATCGACAATATGGCTAACGCACCCACCTATACAATGGTTCCCCACCCATTCTTTTTTATCTGGGCGGCTTCGCACGCTCAATCGCTTCCAAAAAATGATCGGGTTGCAAATAATCTGCAAAAACCTGACTTGCTCCAGCTTGCAACAACACTTCTACATCTCTTTTTCGCCGCATCCCTATAAAATCTAGTTGCATATTTCGAGTAGTTTGTACATCCCACAAGGCATCACCGACATAGACAATCTGCTCAAATCCGTCATATCGCTCAGCTGCTTCCTCTATGGCCGCCTGCAATATATCTTCCCGACTGTGCCTTCGATCAGCTGCACTCAAAATCAATTCTTCATCGGGTATCCCTACATGCTTTAACTTAATTCGGGCCGGACCCGACCAGCCACCAGTGCCTATGCCTACCACATATCCAGCATCTTGCAACAATTGCTCTACCATCTGTTTGGCACCAGGAACTTCCTTAAATTCCTGTGGCCGCTTCTTTCGCTGTGCCGTAATTCGCTCACAAAATAGAGCCTGAAAATCATCCATTTCTGCCTGATCAGGCTTTCGCCGAAAATGTTCCTCTATTACGGTACTAAAAATTATCGTATCCACTACATGCGGATACCTGGTCCAGTCAATACTCGGAAAAGGCTTTTTGTATACCTCTTGATAGGTGTCGGCAAAACATTGACTATCCAGCCTTTCTGAATATACCAAGGTGCCGTCAATGTCAAATATGATTAACTTCATGTTGATTCTTTTTTCGATTGCTCAAAGTCTATTTCCAACTGTATACCGTCCATTTTGTTTTCATTTTCCAAGTTTGAAACCGATACGCCCAACAAGCGGACTTTATCTATTTCTTCCCAGCTTTGTGCCAACAAGTCATGTGTAATGCCTACCATATCTTCCAAACGCCTCACTTCACTTCCAAAAGTTTTACTCCTGGTAATGATCTTGAAATCTGACGACTTAACCTTAATTGTAATCGTTCGACCAAAGTTTTCTGCTTTTTTCATGTATTCATGTACTACTGTACACAAATAGGTGAGTTTTTCTTTCATCGCCGGTGCATCTGTCAAATCTTCAGAATAGGTTCGTTCAGCTCCTATCGATTTTCGGATACGGTTAGGATTTACAGGTCGATTATCTTGTGCTCTGACGATGCGGTAGTAATGCCGGCCTACTTTGCCAAAATGACGTACTAAATCAATCTCTGAAAGCGCTCGAATGTCTCGTCCGTTATAAATGCCCATGCGGTGCATCTTTTCAGCAGTTACTTTCCCAATGCCGTGAAATTTCTTGATAGGTAGTGCATCCAGAAATGCAGGTGCCTCAGCTGGCAGTATGACTTTTATACCATTTGGCTTATTGATATCAGAAGCCACCTTGGCTAAAAATTTATTAAACGATACGCCAGCAGACGCAGTCAGTTGCGTGGCTTGAAATATTCGACTTCTAATCTCTTCTGCAATCAGCGTCGCTGACGGTGGCCCTTTTTTAGGTGCCGTTACATCAAGGTATGCCTCATCTAGTGAAAGTGGTTCTACCAAATCGGTATATTCCAGAAAAATATCACGAATTTCTCTGCTTACCTTTCGGTAAATGTCAAAGCGCGACTTCACAAAAATCAAAGCAGGGCACAATCGCTTGGCAGTTACACTAGGCATAGCCGAACGTACGCCAAACTGCCGCGCTTCATAACTGGCAGAAGCAACTACTCCTCGCAAACTCGATCCGCCAACCGCTACCGGCTTTCCCTGAAGCTCCGGATGGTCCCGTTGCTCTACGGAAGCATAAAATGCATCCATATCGATATGAATGATTTTACGATCCTGCTGAAGCACTTGATTTTTGTTACTCATGTTTCCTCCCTTACATTCTTTTCATTCAAGGTTCATATCCATCCTCGAACCCTCACGCTTTCTCTAAAATAGTCTCTTTCCCTTTTTAGACCCGTATTTTTTATAGAGAATTATTGTCATGTTTTTATCGAATTTAAACAAAGGTGTATTGAGTAATTGGGGTAAGTATTTGTTTGTCAGTTTATTGTGATTTTTATTTTGATTGAAGGTCGTGAACAAAAGCTATTTTATGTCCTTTATTTAATACCTCAAGTTTTACACTTTTGTACTATCAAATAATCTTTAGCGCTCATAAAACTATCATTA
>JALEHC010000222.1 GCA_022763215.1 Saprospiraceae bacterium | reverse complement strand
AGGTAGCCAACTGCACAAGCCGTACCATAGTCATCAATGAAGTAGGGTTGCCTGCCCTTGTGGTGTGTATTTTGCGGAAATTGTCCGGCTTTGGCGTAAGCCTGTAGCACATTTAGCAAAGCGGCACGTTTTTGTTGTTGCCTTTCGGCTAAATGCGAAACATCCTTATCTTTTAACACTTTTACTAATAATTGTAGGTGTGTTTGTATTCGACTTTCGTCAGATGCAAAGCTTAGGTTCTCATAAAAAGCAGGCTGGTTAATTTCTAAATTTTGCCAGCCAGGATTAATTTCTGAGAGGTGATCGATCAATTGACAATCTTGCGTAGCTGCCAGGTAAACAGGCCGGCTGTGCAAAGTAGAAAGCATCAGGCAAAATAATCCGAGAAAAACAACTTTTTTCATAGCGGGTGACTTTATAGTTTAAACTGTTGCAAATGCAAACAGCAGAAAAGAGATAAAATAAAATAATGATTTTTTGACGTTATATTAAGCCAGACGGCTTGTTAACTTGTATAGGTTGGGTATTTTACCTTATTTTCGTAATTCTTATAGGCCTCAGTTACTCAAAAAACACTTGCATTAGCATGTACATTAGTATTCTGTTGTTGTTATTGAATGTTGGGTTAGTTTGGGATACAACTCCTGCAGAAAGTACAGTCTATCATCAGGTGAAAGCACTTCCGGGTGACGGCATTTATTCTGTTTTACGTCGCTACGAACTGGATCAGCACTCCTGCAATTTTACCAAATTTTATACCCTCAACAAATTAAAACGCAACGCCCAGTTGCGCGTGGGAAGGACGTACAAACTTCCTATTCTGATTTATAATTTTAATGGACGTACCATTCGTTCCAGTATTGGCATCAATGATTGGGATTTGGCTGTTCGCATCCAGCGGTATAATGAACGTATGGCAGAAAACCTGCTTCGAGCTGATTCGTACAAGGAAAGCCGCAAATTGTGGGTGCCGTTTCACGAACTCAATTGCCCTTCTTCTGATATGGATGTTCCTCCTCCGGTAGATGACAATCCGGAAGAAGTGGTGAGTACCGGTAATCGCAAGTTTCCCATTTTTGGTGATAAATATGCTTACACGCCTTTGCGAAGCAATAAATTAAAAGGAAAAGTATACTATGTTGTTAGTGGCCACGGAGGCCCTGATCCAGGAGCAATGGGGAAGCGTGGTGCTTATACACTTTGTGAAGACGAATATGCTTATGACGTGGCATTGCGCTTGTGCCGCCATTTGGTAGCTCACGGTGCTACTGCATACATGGTTAATCGCGACCCAGACGATGGCATCCGCGAAGAAAAATTTCTGATTTGTGATTATGACGAAGTACTTTGGGGAGACATCAAAATGATGCGTCAGCAAAAAGCTCGTTTATTTCAGCGTTCGAATGCGGTTAATGAGTTGTACCAAAAACACAAACTTCAGGGCGTAAACGACCAGCGAATGATCATTATTCATGTGGATTCAAGAAGTCGGGGAGAGCGTACTGACTTATACTTCTACCATCAAGCAGAAAATCAAGAATCAAAAAAGCTTGCCCAGGCTTTATATCGCAGTATGAAGCGGAACTACAGAAAATATCAAGCTAATCGTGGCTATAATGGCAAAGTAAGTAGCCGAGATTTACATATGCTTCGCGAATCTTTACCCAGTACTGTTTATATCGAGTTGGCTAATATTCGCAATACATTTGATCAACAACGGATTGTCATACCTAAGAATCGGCAATATTTGGCAGATTGGTTATTCGAGGGCTTGTTAGAGTAGGAGAGGGGGCGTTAGGACGCAGCATACCAGATTAAAGCTTTTTTCTCGTGTTTTTTTATGAAAGGATCTTTTTGATCAGCGTAAGAATTGATATTGTGCTGACCGTTCTGGACTATAGTACGTTTTAAGTTTCCATATTCCTCGGCAATTTCATCATGAGCACGTAGATAATCTCGAAATGCCAAATGGCGCTTTATATGTAAGTCACCTTTTTGAAATGCATGAATGTGGTGTGTTCTGTTATTCCCTTCTTTCCGAAAATATCTTCTCCCGGCAATTCCATATTCACCCATAACTTCATAACCTATTTGCTCCATAGAGGTCGCATATGCATCTAAGTCAACAAGATGATCTACCTCCAATAAGATATCAATAATAGGTTTTGCCACCAGTCCAGGAACAGAAGTGCTGCCAATATGATGCGCCAAGAAAGATATTTGCGGTAACGCAGACCTTATAAGTTGTGCTTCCGATTCGAATAATTCTGGCCATAGTGGATTATAAGAAACGACAAGTACTTGCATGCCCTAATCTTAACTTCTTGCCTGATCTGGCTTAGGCGTCTCTGGTATTTTTATCTCATAAGTACCCAACGCATCATAAATCACTTGGTGAATCCGCTCCCTCACCCGATCTCTGAATAGCTTTTTATTGCGCACATTCGGGTGCAAGCGATTCGATAAAAACACAAACACCAGATCGTGCTGAGGGTCAGCCCAAACACACGTACCTGTAAAACCAGTATGTCCAAAGGTTTGGTCAGAAGCGGATTCGGCAATAGCCGTATATGCTTTTTTCTTCGGCTTGTCAAAGCCCAGCCCTCTTTTGACATAGCTGTGCGAACGGGTAAATAAATCTATTGTTTCTTTTTCTAGATATTTACGGCCACCATACGTCCCACCATTAAGTAACATTTGAAATACCACAGCCAAGTCTTCTGCATTGGAGAACAGACCCGCATTACCGGCTACTCCACCAAATAGTCCAGCGGTTTCATCATGTACATAGCCATGTACCAATTGCTGTCGCCAGCGATTGTCCAATTGTGTTGGTACAATATCCTTTTTCTCAAAATGATCAAGCGGTCGATATGTCAAATGACGTAGTCCAAGCGGATAGTAGAAATTGCGGTAAACAAATGAATCGAGGCTTAGCTTTGCTTTTTCTTCTGCCAGTTTTTGTAATAAAATAAAATTGGCATCACTGTATTTATAGCGCCCCATTCTGTACAATCTTTCTTTATTCAGATCATCCCAAATTTTATCTTGATAATTGTTTTTGAAATAAAACTGATCAGCAATTTGAATGGAAAAACTATCACTTTGGTTTTTACAGAAATATAAATCACAGCCTGCATTGGGCTTATCTCGATATTGCAAATAAGGGATGACGGGCATATGCGACTTTAAGCCCGACTGATGGGTCAACAACCTGCGAATACTGATATTTCGGATACTAGAACGCCCCGGCAAGTCTAAGTGACTTCTAAGACGGTCATCCAATCTGAATTTCTTTTCTTCAAAAAGCTTCATGCTGGCCAAAGTTGTTGCCGCCACTTTAGTTACAGAAGCAATGTCGTACAAATCATCGGTTTCTACAGACTCATTTTTTCGGTAAGAATGATGGCCAAAACCTTTCGAATAAATGACCTTTCCATTTTTGGCGACCAACACTTGGCAACCCGGAGTCGCACCACCATCGATCGCTGTTTTGGCAATAGCATCGATGCCAACCAACTTCCGACTAGCAATGCCAACTTCTTCCGGCAGCCCATATTCCAATCGGTTTGCGGTTGTTTCTAAGCCAAAGCCTTCATGATAACGATCATTGATCGCGACCGGAAGTTTGCCTTTAGCGGCAATACCACCAAACAAAATCTGTGGCGCAATGCTACAACTCTGGTTGTTCCAGTCAAATAATTGAAGCAAGGCTACCTTGCTACTCATCGCTGCGAGATTGAGCGGATTTCCGAAGTTAACCACTGTTATTTCTGTCTCTTCAGCTACCTTATTAATAGATCGTAAGAAAGCTTTATCGCGATCTGTGGCCACATTTACATTGTTAAGTACAACTAGATAGCTCCAGCCTTTCGGCAAATACCGACTTACATCAGGTATAGCTTCATTCGGTTTGATGTCTAGATGATAACTCTTGGTATCAACATATTTTTTGACATACTCTTCGAGAACTTTGGATGATTCTGGACCAATTTGAAGAATACGTAACCCCTTTTTGTAGAGTCTTCCAAATGGAAGGCGATTCTCCGGATTATTTAGCAAGACGGCAGATTCTTTAAACAGCTTTCGTTTGAGTGGATCCCAGTCAGGATGATCAAAATAATCTGTTAGGTCTTTTCCCCAGTTACCAGAAAGGGCTTCAGGATGATTACTTACGGTACGACTTCTGGCTTGACCATCGTGCGTCCATTCTGGTTGTAACCAGGACTTCATAGCCAGTATTCGGCCGACTTTCCAGTCGAGTTCAGCTTCGCTGAGTTGTCCATAGCGCAGCATTCTTTTGATGCGCCTTTCGGCAAATGCCAGGTCGGTTTCTATGATGAGCAAATCTGCTCCAGCCTTAAGTGCAGTATAGACATCCCGCTCATTTTGAACGCTTGCCTCCAACAGCCCTTGGTATTGAAAGTCATCAAATAGCTGCTTTGCTACAAAGCTATTGGGCATATTTTCGATAGTGTCAATTTCGAGTATAGCTCGGCCAAGGCGTAGGCTTTTTGCCTCACGCTCGATATTTTCCCGAAAGGGATAGGTGTGGAGTAACTGCTCCGTTTGTAGTAATCCTATTGTTTGGGATGCGTTTTGGGGTATATAACTATTGGTTGGCGCGATATAATTCATTTGCATAAGTGTCAGCTGTTGCTGAAAAGCTTGCTGTATGCGGGCCTGCAAGCTATCATCTGCGGCAGCTTGGATGGCAAGGGTAGAAGGGAAACTAGCCTGTTGAAACTGATTTTGTAGTAAGCTAGTTTCAGCAGTAGCAATCAGAGGTGGAGCCGATGTTTGATATTTGCTCCATTCCGCGAAAGCGACAAAATCAGATGCGGAAATTCCTTCGAAAAGAAAACCAGAAGGCTGATGTGAAGAATAAATAGATTGGATTTCGGTAGCATGAAAGTCTTCCTTGTGGAAGTCTTTTTTCCAAACCAATAGTTGACCAATCTTCTCTTCCAATGTCATTTGATCAAGCTGACGAGCAACCCAGGCCGGACTTTTGGTCTGGAAAGGCAGTTGATGTGAAGTATCATGATTTGTCGAACAAGCATTAAAAACTAAAATAGTGATCCATAGTAATGTGACCCAGGTAATCTGTGCGCGCATAAATGTCTACTCTTTTATCATCCTCTAAATAGTGTACAATAAAACAGTCAAAATAATTTCAACTGCTGGGGAAAATTTGGTGCTTTGGTTAGTTTAGGTATAAATTCCTTACTGGGTGGTTTTGTTACCGACTTTTTGCCTGAAAAAGTGCAGTAACTCAGAATTTTAATAGTGTAACGGAGATGGTACGAAAAAGTCAGTTAAAATTTATATAAATTTTTTAAAAAATACTCCTGTAAGCTCGGAAATAGCTATGATACGTGCATTTGAGGACGAAAAATACCCTTTTAGGGGTAGTGCCTGAACTTTCATTAGCTTTGTGTTGTCATATAGTGGAATTATCAAAATGCATCATTTTAAGCACTTTATTGCATCCGTTATATTTGCAAAACCATGGGAATATTAGATCGATTTTTTAAAGATTCATCAAAGCGCGATATGGAAACCAACTGGAAACAACTAGAGCATCCAGAACAACTGGAAGAAATAAAGGAGATGTCCAAGAGTAAGCCGGTTGCTATTTTTAAGCACAGCATTCGTTGTGGTGTAAGTAGTATGGTGAAAAGTCAACTGGAAAGAGAGTGGAACTTATCTCCTGAAGAGGTAACTTTTTACTATCTGGATTTGATCACGTATCGACCTATTTCTAATCAGATTGAAAAAGATTTTGGTGTTGTACATCAATCACCTCAACTGATACTGATAAAAAATGGGGAAGTGGTGTATCACGATTCGCATTATTCGATTAGTGTAGATCAAGTGAAAACACTGGTTTAAATCTCATCTTT
>JALEHC010000221.1 GCA_022763215.1 Saprospiraceae bacterium | reverse complement strand
TTAACTTTTGTCGAGATTTCATCCAGCTTTGGCGAGGAAACTCGACTTTTATCGTGTTTTAGTGCAATTTAGTACTACAATTACCGACATACACACAAAGAAATCACCTACATAATAGCAACTCAAGCAATACAATTGCTTGAAACCCCGGGTATTTGGCTTTCCAGCCAAAAATTATAATCCGGCATTATTAAATCAACCAAATTTGGAATATCTTGAAAGTTCTTTATCCCCATACACCCAAGCTATGGCTAGCATTTCTATCCTTAGCTGTATAAACCATTGAAACACAATCACCCAATTAACCTAAATGATTACATACAGGCCTTCTCCAATTGACCCGAAGACCGATAAATGAGACAAGTACAAATGAAACATATGAAGACAACGGAGAAGGCCTGATTTTTGAAAACTGATGATAACTTAAACTATTCGATAACCCTTAAATTCCAAACGTATGCAAGAACTACTCCATGCGGCAGGCTCCCCTCCCAACATCGTGTATACGATTCTTTTGATGATAGTCATCCTGTACTGGATCAGCGTCGTCATTGGTGTAATGGACCTCGGTGCATTTGATATGGATGTCGACATGGATGCAGATGTGGATATGGACTTGGATGTTGATGTCGATGCAGATGCCGATTTGGAGGTGGAAGGCTCAGCCTTTAGTATCGCAGGTGCTTTACATTTTTTCAACTTCGGAAAAGTACCTTTCATGTTTCTGATGACCTTTCTGGTCACCAGTATGTGGATTATATCAATTTGGGCCAACCAAACACTTCCGGGAGGTGGGACACTGATTTTTGCATTGGTTTTACTTTTTCCGAATCTGGTAGCAGGCTTACTGATTACTAAAGTCTTGAGTATGCCTTTGATACCTGTGTTCAAAGACTACAGCAGCAAAGGTGTAGCTCCTATTGATTACATCGGTCAGGTTTGTACCATGCGTTTTCCGACCGGCAATGGTCAAGTCGGACAGGCAGAAGTACTCTACGATGGTAATCCACTATTGATTAGTATCAAAACAGATTCAGAAAGCGGAGCTTTCAAAAAAGGACAAAAAGCACTTATCATAGGCCGTACAGAAGATAAAAAATTCTTCTTGGTACGAGCTTTAGCAGAACATGAATAAATTTTTGGACCCCAAACTATAAAGCCATGAAGTCATTGATCATTCAATTACCCTCCACTTTCGGATGAAGGTGAGTGATGGGTTATTAGCTTCCTGGGATACTCCTATCTCAGGAAGCTTTCAAAACAAAACTTTAGAAAAAATTTTAAACCTCAAAATATGACTGGAACAACGATAGCTTTAATTATTGGAGGAGCCATTGCTGTAATTGCCTTCATGATAATTATTGTATTTGTCTCTTTCTACAAAAAAGTACCTCAGGGCGTTGCCATGGTCCGTACAGGCCAAGGCGGCACGGCTGTGGAATACGACAAAGGTATGTTTGTCATCCCGGTTATTCACATGGTAGAATTGATGGACCTTTCTGTCAAAACCGTGGAAATCAGTCGAATGAAACAAGAAGGTTTGATCTGTAGCGATAATATTCGGGCAGACATCAAAGTGGTCTTTTTCGTTCGAGTGATTAAAGACAAAGAACAAATCAAAAACGTAGCGCAATCTATTGGCTGTAAACGTGCCTCTGATCATACTACCCTGCGCGAGTTGTTTGAAGCTAAATTCTCAGAAGCCCTCAAAACAGTTGGTAAACGATTTGAGTTTGTAGAACTCTACGACAATCGCGACCGCTTCAAGCAGGAAATTATTACCACCATTGGCCAAGACCTGAATGGTTATGTGCTGGATGACTGTGCAATTGATTTCCTAGAGCAGACAGAGTTGGAACACCTCAAAATCAACAACATCCTCGATGCAGAAGGTATCAAAAAGATTACAGAACTAACTGCTACCCAGAAAATTAAGGCCAACTTCATCCGCAGAGAAGAAGAAAAGACGATTAAAGAGCAAGATGTTGAAGCTCGTGAAGCGATACTCGAATACGAGCGCCAATTAGCAGAAAAAGAGGAACGCCAAAAGCGTGAAATCGCTAACATCCAAGCTCGCGAAAATGCAGAAATAGCCAAGATCAATGAGGAGGAGCGCCTCCGCTCTGAAATGGTTCGCATTCGCACAGAAGAAGAACTACAAATTGCCGAAGAAAATAAATTACGCCAAGTCATTGTTGCTCAAAAGAGCAAAGAAAGAGCAGATGCGGTAGAAACGGAGCGCGTAGAAAAAGATCGTTTGCTGGAGCAAACAGAAAAAGAACGCATCGTTACACTGGCTGAAATTGAGAAAGAGCGTGCAATCGAAGAAGAAAGAAAGAATATCCAAGATGTGATCAAAGAGCGCATCATGGTTGAGAAGAAAGTGGTAGACGAAGAAGAGAAAATAAAAGATACACGTGAAGTAGCTGCTGCCAATCGTTCGAAGCAAGTAGCGGTGATCAAAGCCCAGGAAGAAGGAGAATCTTCTGTTATTCGCCAGTCAAAAGAAGCGGAAGCAGCCAAACTAGCGGCTGAAATTCAGGCAGAGAAGTTGCTGATCGACGCGGAAGCGAAGAAAAATGCAGCAGAAAGAGATGCAGAAGCTCGTAAGATTAACGCGGAAGCGAAAGCAGCAGAAGAAGCAACTATTGGATTGTCAGAAGCTCAGGTTATTGAGGCGAAAGCCAAAGCACGTGAGCAAGAAGGTACACTCGAAGCCGTAGTAATTGAGAAGAAAGCAAAAGCGGAAGCAACTGGTATTTCAGCGAAAGCGGAAGCTGCCCACAAACAAGGCATACTGGAAGCAGAAGTGCTTCAAAAGAAAGGTCTGGCTGAGTCAGAAGTGATCGAAAAGACGGGTCTAGCGGAAGCGAAAGTACAAGAAGAGAAGCTGTTGGCCGAAGCCAAAGGCGTAGAGCAGAAAGCAAAAGCCATGAAAGCACTCGACGGTGTGGGCAAAGAGCACGAAGAGTTCAAGCTACGCTTGGAGAAAGACAAGCAGGTCGAATTGGCCAATATCGAAGTACAAAAAGCAATAGCCGAAGCACAGGCATTGGCATTGGCAGAAGCCTTCAAGCAGGCAAATATCGATATCGTTGGGGGCGAAGAGACCTTCATCAACAACATCATGAATGCCATCAATCGTGGAAAAACAGTTGATCGCCTGGTTGGAAGTAGCCAGCAATTGACGGACTTCAAACATGCTTTGATCGGCAATGGCGACAGCAGCAAGGGTATGCTTGGCCAAATTAGCCAACTGGTAAAAGGGGCTGGCTTTAAGTCAGAAGACCTCAAAAACCTAAGCATGGCAGCCCTGATGCTCAAACTACAGAATAAAGTGAGTGACAATGAAAAACCATTGGTCAACGAACTGATGAATACCATTTCGCAACTCGGCCTAAATCAGGCCAAAGCGGATAGCTTACTGTAAATGACGTGTTTATATAAAGCGTAGCTACTAGCTATTGCGAAGGCAGTCCTCCCAAAGGGCTGCCTTTTTTGTTGTACCCACCACCAGAACACTCTTGCAATAATTCGGTTTTAAAGATGAAAGATTGTCCGATAGTGACAGATGACAGCATTCGGAACATCTGAATTCCTTAATTTTTCGTTCAAATAAAAAATAACAACATGAGATATATCTTCTTTATCGCATTAGGTTTAGCGCTTTGGAGTTGCCAACCTACAACACCTCAAACAGCTTCTGAGGCGGAACAAACGGCAAAAGCCATTCCCGCAGCTCAAAAACAAAAAGGGGAACCGAATCAATTAGACAAATATTGGTACCAAGGCAAAGCAGAAATCAGCAGATACGCGCTTTCGCAAAATCGCTATAAGGATGTACATCCAGGCGAAGCTGTACTGATTTTTGTTACTGAAGATTTCCTGACCGACAAGCAGGTCAAAAACGACCGCTACCAAAATCCGAACTCGGTCTCGGTATTAAAAAATAATCGCGTACGGACTTTCCCAACGGGTATTTATACTTATAATATAATGACTTCTGTTTTTACGCCCGTCAATAGTGAGGAATATACCGAAACGATGAAGATTACAAACTCTTCCCAAGAATGGTGCGGCCAGACTTTCATGCAACTCAATCGCCGCGATGGTGAATACGATGTACTACTTCGCTCCTACTTTGAGGCAGAAGGTGACCAGCGCAACAAAAAACCACTGGCACTACTCGAAGATGATCTCTTTAATCGCATCCGCATCAATCCTGATCGTTTGCCAACAGGCGAGCTACAGATGTACCCAAGTATGATGATCGCTCGTTTGTTACACCTCGATTTTCAGCCCCTTTCGGTAAATGCTAAAGTAATAGACTATACTGGCTCCGAAATAAAAGGTGAGGGACTCAAGGCATATGAAATTACGTACCCACAACTCAAGCGAACGTTACAGATCGTCTACAATCCGGCTCCGCCCTACACGATCGAAGGCTGGCTAGATACTTACCCTTCTGTATTCGACAAAAAGCCAAGAACGACGGTGGCTCAACGCACAGAAACGGTCATGAGTCCTTACTGGCAACAGAATGCCCTGGAAGATATGGATAAGCGTCTGGAAGTGGGGATTGATTGATTTTTTTTTGGGACGCAGAGTCCATAGAGATTCAGCAGAGTTCGCAGAGGGTAGTTCTCTCTACGACCTCTGTGAAAGCTCCATTATCTCTGCGTCCCCAAAAAACTAATCCTGCACCAAGACCGGATAAAACAACTGATTGCGTTCATTTTCCTCGAAAGTATACAGCTCAATCTTTTGGCGCTTCCCTTTCAGCTCTGTAACCCCCATACGTTTTGGATAAAAATTACTGGGAGGTAGATTGAGTTTGTCGAGCAAATATTTAGAGAGTAACAAATTGACATTGTATTCATTACAAAGCGTCTGAATACGAGCAGTCGTATTGACCACATCGCCAGAAAATACCACATCTTTTTTAATCACCCCGATTTCACCAGCAGTCACCACACCACAGTGTAGCCCTCCTTTAAATTCAGGAACCAACCCATACCTCTGTTGGTATCGTTCAGAACGTTTTTGAATACTGACTTGCATCTCATAAAAACAACGTAGACAATTAGCATTCGGTAAGCCTTTGTCCATCGTCCAAGAAACAACAATCTCATCTCCCACATATTGAATCACCTCTCCAGAAGTATACAAAATCGGATTAGTCACATCCCTAAAAAAATCATTCAATAAATTATGGAATCGAATATGCCCCAACATTTCTGCAATGGTGGTCGCTGATTTGATATCCACAAACATGAATATTCGCTCTTCTTGTTTTGGTTGGTAATAATTTCCGAGCAGCATTTTTCGGAGCATTCCTGGGCCATATTTTTCATTCACATTTAGCGACACAATCGTGAAAGCAGCTACAATATACCCCAGTACGACACTCTTGGTATAATAAGGGCTTCCCAAAAGCCCAAAGGCATCATACAAAATAGAACTTCGCTCTACCGCCCCCACCCCAACACTATATCGAATCAATTGAAAAACAATACCATGCACACTAAAATGAATCAGACTCAACACAAGGCTATTTTGCAAAAAAGCCATGCCAAAGGTTTTAGATCGGCCGCTTTCGCGCAAATAAAAAATAAGCACACCTCCCGAAATTAGTCCTGAAATAAACCACATCAGGGTATTCACAAACAGATATGGCGCAAATTGATAGCGTTCTGTAGGTTGGAGAAGTGCCGTTTGGGACATGGCATGCGTATTCATAGCATCCAAGCCCCCAATCACTGCCCATACCAGTGCAATGAAAAATACATGCTGAAGCATCATCTTAAACCGCACTTCTTCCAGAATTCTCATAATATGTTACTCTCTTTTTGCTCTTGCTCGCTCACCGCAGCAGTTCCTTTGCGGCTGCTTTGAGTTGTAGGTCTGTGCCTTTGGCCATTACGGCTTGTTCGTTACCTACCTAAATGTACAGCTCCACTTGATTGTTTTCTAAAAATGACTTGCCAATTGCCAAAGTGAATTATGCTGGGCAGGCAAGCTCAAGTGGTAGGTAATCAAACAAGTAAAAATCAAACTTAAGCCTCTGCTCATTGTAATATTTTTATGGGTCATCAAATGGAAGGTGTATTTCTTTCCTTTCTGTACAAATTTAACATATTTTGGGAAGTCAAAATCTGACAAAACGTTTTGACATTCAAAGTAGTCCTATGCAGCCACAATTACTTGATATTGATACCGCACTTTTGACAAAGCGCACGGTAGTGCGACGATTCAGAGAGAATGAAGGGGAACAATTGTACCAACTCATTCAGAATAATCATTCGCGACTTAGTGAATATTTTCCGGAAACGGTAGAAATTGCTAAAACAAAAGAGGCCTGCGAAATTTTTATTCGTCAAAAAATTGCACACTGGTTGCTTCAGCAAGAATATATGTTTGGCGTATGGGATAACGAAAGTGCGAAATTGATCGGTATCGTTTGGTTGTTTGATATCAAATGGCAGCTTCCGCATTCAGAATTACGATACTTCATTGATCGCGAATTTGGCGAAAAGGGTATTATGACGGAGGCTACTTTTGCAGTTATTCAATTTGCGTTCCAACAATTAAAAATGCGAAAACTTTATATCCGCACTGCCATGGATAATTATTCCAGCCAGCGTCTGGCGCGCAAATGTGGATTTCGCCGCGAAGGCGACCTGAGAGCTGCTCACCTTAAGCCAACTGGTGTAATGGAAGACCAAATGTTGATGGGGCTAATTTTGGAAGATTTTGAAGGAATGATTTAGGCCAGGCCAGGAAAGAAAGCATCCGGAAAATGTTGAATTTGGGGTGGTTTACCTTCCGGTAAAATGACAGAAACGACATCGAAGCGAATCTCCCAGTCATGACCAATTTGCTCCATATATACAGATGCTGCTTTGGCCAAGAGTTGCATTTTCTTGGGTGTGACAAACGCCTCGGGTTGGCCAAAATGAGCATAACTTCTGGTTTTTACTTCTATAAACACTAAAATGGCTCCATCTTTTGCAATCAAGTCCACTTCTGCTTTACTATGGCGCCAGTTTTGTTCCAGTATTTCGAAGCCTGCGTTGTTCAGGTAGTTTTGAGCTAGTGCCTCGCCTTGCTGTCCGATGTCGTTATGTCTTGCCAAAGGGAAAAAATCAATTTAGTTAAGAGAAAAGACTTCTATATTCAACGCAGGAAATACCTAATAGCATATATGAAAAAAGCCCCCCGCCAAATACATGGAGAGAGGCCATCCCAAAAGCTGTTTCTTATGGTGGATATTAATACCAATATATCTTTGATGTATTGACTTGTTCGAATGAGAATAAGTGCAATACAATGTCAATTCAATTCTCTAGTTTGATTATTTGTCTTTGGTGTAAGCGATGCTTTAAAACTTAGGATGGTGCAGTGTTTGCTTGTAATTATGTAGTTAAGAAACGCTATAAACTTGCTTTGAATCTTGCATCTTATAATTATGGTAGAATTTAGCTTGTGCCTTTATATATTACAAATGTACGTTTTACACAGGATTTTGTAATACCCTCAAGGGGGTATTTTTCAAATATATTTTATAAAAATACAATTAAATTTAAATGTGTAATATTCTGAAATAAATCATAGTACAGTGCTAACGTGTTCGCCAACACTCGTACTATGATTACATATTAGGCTATGATGAAGCCTTTTTTTATAGTTTGACTAGCTTTGCTCTGCTTGTCTTTCCGTCTGTTTTTACTTCATACCAATAAGTACCTGATACCGGCAAATCATTGGCTTCAATAGCCCATGCATGCTGGCCTGCAGCAAATATTTGCTTATTTGAAAAAATCAATTGTCCATTCGAGTCCCATACATTCAACTGAACCTCCGCTTGCTGTGGTAGTACAAATGGAATCATTGTTTGCCCTACAGTTGGATTCGGATAGGCTTCCATTACCTCAAGGGTACTTGCATCTCCTTGTTGCACAAACAATTGTGTTTCCACCTTATTCAGATTGTTAGACAAATAAGCTTTTTTCCAAGCAGATTGACTATTCATCTGAAAAATATTACTAATATTATTATCAGCTAAAGCTTCTAATACAATAGTAAACAAGATATCATCTTGTTTTACCGTATAGGCATTGCCAGTAGCCCAACTAAAACGCAATTGACCATCTTTCGATAAATGTGCATTTGTACCATCCATCGGAATGACTCCAGGAAGAACAGATTCCCATTTGACGGAAGTCAAATCCAACTCAAAAGCCCATTGCATACCTGCCAATGAAGCAAAATCAGCAGCACGTACTTCAATCATAACTTTTTCTCCTTCATTGAACTGTTGCTCCTTGGTATACAACAACAAATTGCCAGAACGATCTGTAGTTTCCTGCAATGCAGAAGCCATACTAGAATTATCCAGATCACCAACCTTAATACCCACAAAGTCAGCATTAAACATATTTAGCAGCATGCTATCTGCTTCAATCTGCTCTGGAAATGGTGGTGTAAACGGATTTAGCGGATTTGGGAATAAGTAAGAAGATTTCACAAATCGCCAGCTCGTATTATTCGGGAAAGTATCCGTAACCGATAAAATACATCGCTGCAAAGATATTGCATCCATAATGCTGACATTACCAGAATTATCAATATCTGCTGCAATAATTTTATAGGGCGACTCCAAAGGATCTGTACCCGTAATATGACGCATCAAGTAAATCAAATCCAACGTATTTACACCTTCCATATAACTGGTGTCTTTTTCTGGTTTGATGGAGTAATCTATACCTGGCTCAATTGGTTCAAACATATAGCCCCCAATAGAGTCTGTCATACTTTCTAATTCTTCGTCCTCATTTAGGCGCACCATAATGTTTTCTAACTCAGCACCGTCTTCATTCTGGATGTATCCACCCAAGCTTATACCCCCAGTAATAGGGTTACAACCATTGCTATTGTCCTGAATTTCTACATAAGTAAGGCAATAATCCCAATTGCCAGCCTCATCACCAGCCCAGATAGCCACTACATTATTGCCGAGGTCATCACATGTAAAAACAATGCTATTTTCAGCAGGTGGATCATCTTGCCCCGGTTCTGGTGCCCCACCAATTCGCAATTGGATATTGGAAGTGGCGGTACAATTATCGCTCACATACTGAATAAAATCATCGGCTGCCAACTCTATCATTCCACTCGGCATCAAAGAAACCGCCAATCCATTCAAACAAACAAAGTCTGGTGCATTCCCATCTACGACCGTTACATTAATGCTGCAACTACTGGAATTACCACAACCATCTGTCAGCGTATACGTAAAACCATAAGTACCTTCCCCGACATCTTCATAACTAAATCCGGTTCCAAGCACACCACTTACATGCACATCTACATCCGGTAAACAATCGTCAATATTATCTGGCATCGGAATTGTGATATCAGTATCACAATCACTATCAAGAAAAGCAACGGTATAGTCCTCCGGGCAATCATAAGTTGGAGGTGCATTATCGTTTACTTTGATAATTTGTACATCTTCGTATAATCCATCTGTTCCTCCTGGGTTATAAACACACCAGTCAATAATTTTCCAGGTTCTCAATATTTTGATACAGGAATTTCCACTTGCCGTAAATACAAAGTCTTCATGACTTTGAAATACCATTTCGCAATCATCCCCATTAATAACCGGAAAGTCAAAAGGAGCTGGCAAATCTTCTGGGTCCAGATCATCCACGGTTACACAAGAGTTTACCGTATAGTCATCTGGGAAATCGACCATCAATGGCGTCGTATCTTCAATGTTTATAATTTGCACGCAAGTGCCTGCATTTCCGGAAGGGTCAGTTGCCGTCCATACGCGTTCTATAAAACCTCCACCACAGTTGGTATCGAAGGTATTGTCTATATAAAACAAGTCGGCCACACCGCAAGCTTCTGTTACTTCCGGCTGTCCAGTCATAGACGGAGAGCTATCGCCCAGGCCGCAACCAACCGTCATGGGGTTTGGGCAAGCCAATACCGGATCAATATTATCTTCCACATTCGCTAGGGACATGCAGGTACTGGTAGAGCCATCACAGCCAACTACTCTTAAAATAACAGATACCGGACCGTTGTCGACGTCGGCACAAGAAAATACGACACTGGAATTGAAGGCCGCATCCGGGTCAGTCATGCGTTTTACTTCAAAAAAATCGACACAGCAGGAAGCTGCTGTTCCTTCATCAAAGGTTGTTGCAGGTGCGGCACCCAAACCTGTAGAGTTAAGCGTAACAGTAACCAAATCATCACAAATAGCGCCACATTGCTGTGCATTCAGGTTTCCGGCAAAAAATATTGCCCAAGAAGCCAAGAATAAGTATTTGTATAAGAGAGGTTTGTTTTGCAAAGCACGATCATTGCAATAGGCCCACCACTGGAGCTGCTGTTGTACATCTAATTTCATGACAGCTGATTTGTTTAGTTCTTCGTATTAATAATTCAAATTGAGTTTCGTGTTCATATGCGGATTACAGGACATGACTGTAGCCATATCTGTTTTTTGTACTGAACACTGGGGGGCCAACGTGGAAGAAAATATTGCTTGCCCTGTGTTTTTTAGCTGGCGCTAAACACAAACGGGCGTATCGAAGGCCTGTCTTTCAAAATTACACACAAAATTGGCAAAAAGCCAACCTCACCCCAAGTTTTTGCACTTACATTGAAAAAAAATCAATTTATACCTACCTAACAAAGTGCTAGCTAAGTCACCAGCACTTAACTTATATAAAAAAAGGGCTTCCTTTCGGAAGCCCTCTCAAATTGTTATTAACAGTGTTCAGCAATATTTATTTTGTGATTACCATCTTCTTAGTTGCTTCGAATTGCTTGGTTTGTAGCTTGTAGTAAACTACTCCGCTTGCATTCAAATCATGTCTCTGGATCATAATGCTGTTTCGTCCGGCAGCATATTGTCCTTCTTTTCTGTATAGCTCCGTTCCAGCCGCATTGTAGATCGTAAGTACAGCATACCCAGCTTCCGGCAAATCGAAGGCGATTGTTGTTTGATCGCGGAACGGATTCGGCGTATTCTGATACAATTCGTAGCCTTCTGCCTGTACCGTGTTCGTTGCAGTCACATTCTGGCTAAAGTTCAAATCAACACCGCTCTGCTTGTCATCTGTGTCATAAGCTTCAGCAGCCGTCACATCCGATGTCAACTCGATCACATTCGCCACTTCAATGTCCGTTTTCGCTCTCAGTACCAGTGTAAACAGTCTCGTATCTTCTGCCAACTCTGCATCTGGTGCTGCATTCCAGCTTGTTGTGATCCAGCCATCTTCCATCGCAATTCCGAAGTTATCTTCATTCATCTCTGGCAAATCACCTTCCAGAACTTCTACAATCTCTACCTGATCAAGATCAACATTCAGTGTAAACTGGTAGCCATTGATATTTTGCATGTCGCTTACGCTAAATGGTACCTCTATTTCTTCGCCTTGCGGCAAATATGTATTCTCTGTATTGATCACTAAGTTGTTGCTGTTATCGTCGTTCGTTGGTGCAAACAAGCTATTTGGCTGTGCTGAGTTGTCTACATCTCCCATTTTCACTCCAATAAAGTCCGTATACATTTCGCTTACATCAAAGTCATCAATCGAAGAGGCTGTTGGATAATCATCCGCAAATGGGTTCGTGTCATCCGTGAATTCATAGTCAGCCGGGATAAACTTCCATGATTTGGTATTGTTCGGGAAGTTTTCGCTTACATTCAAGATCAACTTTCTCATGTATACTAGGTCCAGAACCGAGATGCTACCAGAGCCATCCACATCAGCAGCAATCATTTTGTATGGTGAATCCAATTTTTGTACGCCAAGAATATGTCTCGAGATTTTGATCATATCCAGTGTATTCACTCCGTTCGTTACTTGGTCATTTTTCTCAGGTACCAGTGCATAATCAAATCCGAATGGAATACCAAGGAACTCAAATGTACCGTCTATATTCGTCATACTCTGATTGTTGCCCGGTGCGTTGATGTACACCATTACATCTTCGACTGTTTCACCCATTTCTGTATTGATGCTACCCGCTATCATACCGCTTGTTGTCGTAGCTGGACACAAGTTCATATTATCCTGAATCAGTACATAAGTCGTACAAAAATCACCATTTCCTTCTTCATCGACTGCCCAGAATTCGATCACTTGTGACCCGACATCTTCGCAGTTAAACACAAGTTGTGAGGTTGTAGGTGCCGTATTTGTTGGTCCATCACCCGCTACCCGAATCAGTAGATCCAAATCTTCTGGTGATGTACAATTATCAGTACTTCCGCCATCAAAGGCATCTGCATTAATCGTTGCCATTATTTCGCCATTCATCTCGACCAAGCTCGCTGAGATACCCACGATACATACTGGTGAAGGTGCACTCAAATCCTCTACGGTTACCATGACTTCGCAAGTCGTTGTATTTCCACATCTGTCAGAAGCCGTAATCGTTACTATCGTTTGTCCAAGTGGATATTCACCGCTGATATTCGCACCACCTGCATCTGCATAAGGTGAATTGTTCGTAATCAATACATTCGGGTTACAATCATCTGCTGTTAGTGGATCAAGTGTTACAGTACCTGTGTTGCAGTTAGTAGAAACCGCCGCTACTATATCATCTGGACAATCCATTATCGGTGCTTCATTATCTTCCACTTTAATAACTTGTACATCGCTAAATCGTCCTTCTGCATCCGGATCATTTGGATCATACTGGCACCAGTCGATGACCGTCCATGTTCTCAAGATCTTGTAACAAGCCGGGAAGGCAATGTCAAACAAGTGATCGTCGTAGTTATAGGCAACCATAGTACAATCTTCACTCAATATCTGAGGTTCCTGCAAACCGTCTGGCAAATCTTCTGGGTCTGTACCTGCGCCACATGTCTCAAGTGTTACGTCGCCTGGCCAAACAATATCATTCTCATCAAATGGATCACCATTGATCACGCTAATCGTTTGTACACATTGTGTTTGGTTACCTGATTGATCCGTCGCAGTAAAGGTTCTTGTAATAGCTCCTTCACCACATGAACTGATGTCAATAACTTCTGTAGAATCTAGCGTTGCAGAACAATTGTCTACAATATGTGCCACTCCAAAAACAGACAAGTCTGAAATATCTTCTGTACATGTAATTGTCAAATCATTCGGACAGTTGGTAAATACTGGGTTGATTTTATCCTGCACGCTTACATTTACCATACATTCTGTAAAGTGGCCAAACAAATCTCCACCTGGTGCTTCTCTTCCTGGTTCAACTGGTCCGTCACCCGGATCAATTTCATATACACGCATCATTACTTGTGCATCTGTATCCGTCTCTGCGCAGCAGAAGATCACACTATCATCAAACCATTCCTGATTGCCAGGGTCATTTGAGTCATCACCATTCGCGTTATTACAAGTACCATCTGTCATCTTCTTAGCTTTAAAATAAAGCTCCGTTGCACAGTTGTCATTACTTCCATCATCAAAAGTAGTCGCAGATACCATTGCAAGCCCAGAAGAAGGAATCGAAACAGCGGTAAAGTCACTACATACAGCTACCGGTTCTTCATCATCAACTACGTTCAGGGCAATTGTACACACTACTGCATTTCCACAAAAATCAACTCCAGTATACTGTACAGAATGCGTTCCTACCGGTACGAATGGGTGTGGTCCTGTACCAACCGATCCATACGAAGTATTGACTAAGAAGGTTGCATTCGGGTCACAGTTGTCACTCAAAGTCGGTTCTGGTAAAGTCACCGTAGTATAACACTGGCCAGGTAAAGTCTGAACCATCACATTATCTGGGCAAGTAATATCAGGTGCGGTCTGGTCAGTTACTGTAATTGTTTGTGTAGAAACAGCAGTTTGATCAGAGCAATCATCTTCTACCGTCCATGTTCTTACAATCTCGTACTCTATCGTTCCACATGTATATAAGGTATCATCTGCAAAAGTTACGGTCAAATCACAAAAGCCATTGTTGTCAATCACTTCATCCGTAATCGATGGTTGCCCTGTTACATCCAATCCGACATCTGCATTATCACAATCCAGTACCAGCCCATCCGGAAAGTCAATTTCATTTAAGTTTGGACGGTCTACTAAGATAGTCTGTGAACAGGTGCTTACATTATTACTAGCATCTCTGGCTGTCCACACTCTATTGATGACAAGTGTATTCGGTGCAAAACAAGGCTGATCGTCCATGTTATCGACATAGGTTAGCACCACGTCATTGTCACAATTGTCTGTAATCGTTGGAAATCCAATTGCTGCTGCACTTGTGTCTGCAACACATTTTACCATAGCCGACTGACAGTCTACTGATGGAGGCAAATTGTCAATGATTTCCACGAAGCTTACGCAAAATAAGCCGGTAGTTGTGTCGGTCACTGTTACACTAACCACTTCGCCGATATAATCGGTGGCATCAAATACCACTTGGTCAATGTCTTCCGCGATTTGACTATTCATTTCGTCTCTCACGGTCAGTCGCTTTCCATCTGGGCAATCTGTCTGATCCATATCGATCAGTTGGCTCGCCAGAATTACACTCTCGCATGAGTTGTTAACAGAAAGTGGTAAAGCGGTTGTTTGCGAAGTACCATTACAAAATAAGGTACATTGCGCGTTAGTTGTTGTCAAAGAGCTAAAAAGTAAGGCAAAAAGAAGTGTTGCTTTAATCAACCAGTTTGCCAATTTGTTGTTGTTTGCTTCCTTTGGAGCAAAGCTTTCTCGGTCCCAATTCTGGGATAGTAGTACGTTTTTCATTTTTGATGTAGTTTAAAATTACTAAAAAATATGTGTGAAATTTTGGTTATACGTATCCTGTTCACCGCTATGCGGTGTTATGCTTAGACGCTTGTGCCATCGGCACTATCCGTTATAGTATTCTGTATTTTTCGGTTCAATCAGACATACCTCTCCCCTGTCTTTAGTGGCTCGCCTTTCGGCAAATCCTACACTAAATGACACAAAATCATCTACTTAAATCCTTACTTAATGGTTATTACTGATTGTATGAAGCATTTCTTGGTGCTTCTGCCAATTGATGTGGAAGAAAACAGCAAACGGAAATTCACTGTTGAGAAGGCAAGCAAAATTATTTTCTCATAGTACGCTTACTTCTCCTTTATCCACATATGTGTGTAGTGTTGTAATCGCTCATAGTTGATTGGCATCCTATTTTGGATACCGATTAATGACGCCTTTATAACGTCTGTAGTATGTTTGGAAACCTTTCGGCTTCAGTATGTTTGTTGCACAAAACAGGAATTCTCGTACTTTTTATATACGCTGTTTTCCTTTTCTGTTGCTACTTTATCTATTGAAAAAACCGTGCCAAAAAATCAAATTAAACAATTTTTATATGTTTTTTATTCTTTTTTCTAGTTCGGTGTCGATCCGAGCTTTATCGGATGTTTCCAACAGTCAATCATAGTATAGAAAAAACTATGCCAAATTCACTCCAGCTCAATCGCTTTGTTATTTTTTTATATATAAATAGAGAAACCACATAAACACAAATATGTAATAGTTTAAAAATCAGTAGCTTATCACCCCATCAGATTTAACAACATTATTTCCTTCTATTCGTAGTTCGACATTAAAATTATCGACATTAAAGTATTTTATATATTTTGCTATGATCATTTTCCTGACTATTTCGCTCCCATCCCTATACTTTTGAAGTATCAATCAACCAAAAAACCTACATATGAAAAATTTAATCACAAGCAGTATTCTGGTATTTTTCTATTTATCAGTCCAAGCACAAAACGTCTCTGATTGCAGTACCCTATTCCTTAAAGATGGAAGCAAGATTAATATCCGCTTCGATTCCATCGCAGGCGAATCTCTTTTCTATATCAGATGTAGTACCACTTCCTCTGAACTTCACCAAATTCCATTACAAGATTTACAATCCTTTAAGAGAGCCACAACGAGTCATGAAGAAATTATGGCTCAACTCGAAAAGCAAATGAAAGCTCCAAAGGGTTTGCGAAAGTGGATTTTCAAACTCAAAAAAAGAAGGCTAAAAAGAATCGTTAAAAAAGGGATCAGAATTAGGGCAGATTATAGAAAGGATGGAGAAAATCACTTCAAAAAGGGACGTTTGCAACATATCAGTCAGGAATATGTATTTTTCAAAGACAAATCCTACCTGCCGCGTACCTCAGTTACAAAAATTACGATACTGAACGATTTTGGTCTATTTGGCAAATTAATTGGTGGTGCGGCTACCATAATTGGTATTGGCCTGGGAATCGCTTTATTGTTCGCTATGATTAAACAAGCTTTTGCAGCAGCAATCTTATTTCCCTTATTTGCCGGCGGATCGGCAGGTGCTTCCATGAGCGGTTGTCTTCCGATCATCATTTTGCTGGCCGGAGGTGGTTTGCTTTACAATTTTGCGGGCCCTAAAACAATCGATAAACCTTTTTCTGAAAAATGGGACATCGAAGAAGTATTTGAAAACCAAAGTAACAATAGTGTTTCCCTGAACAAACCAAATGTTTAAAGCTCATGATTATAAATAAACCGTTGATCTGTTGTCTGCTCATCACAATCTATGCCTATACGATATTGGCTGGCAACATATCAACAAATAATTCAATTTTTCCAGGTAAAAGCCTGGTTTGTACTTGCGGAGATAGCGAAAGCTGTCTCCGCTCCAAAATTAGGAAGAGCAACATAAACAGCGTAGATGAAAACAATCGCAGTCAGGTGCCTGCTCATGCGAAAGATTATCATTTGCTGAAAAGCAAAACTCAAAAAACTATAGTGGAAAAAACAGCCTGGTTAATTGCAGGATTTGCATCCTTCATTTTATTATTGGCCTTTCATTATGGAAGGAAAAGAGAAGATAATTGGCATTTTTCATTATCGCCAACCTTAATGGCAAGTATTCTGGGCGGAATCGGCGTATTAATCATGGCCAGCGGCATATTGGCCCCCGAGCCCCCAAAAGAAAAAGAATATCAAAATATAGAAAAAATAAAAAGCCCCCCTCCAGTCTGCCTAGGAGAGAGGCCATCCCAAAAACCGATTTAAGTATAACTTGAAAACGGTTCTTGTGAATCACATACAATCCAATCGCCTTAATTTATAATTGCCCATAAAATAAGGTCATTTATAATCCTGTTTTTTACACGTCTTCACATTCTCTACAAAACCATCAAACAGGCAAGCCATTCAAATTGAGGCTTGAAAACATGCACTATTTGCATGCATTAAGTCAGTATACGGATAGAAAAAATAAAGGTTTCAATGGCTCTACTTTTTATTGAAGAACCATATAGGGATATGAAATTATATTCCCCTGAATTTTTTGATTGGTATGACCGCTATTTGCGGATTATTGGAAGCTCTTTTGAAAAGAATCTACTATCGTAGACATATACAAAGATATCATATTTATTTAAAATAGAAATACCCTTTTAGGGGTATTTTACCACCTAAAAGGGTATTCAAAAAATTGGGGGTAAGGTAGTTATCGGTAAAACCTATTCCCTCTCCCAATATTTGGGAGAGGCGATTCCTTCCTACTCGGCGGAATACGATAGGCTCAACTATAATAACTACACCAAAATTCAATTTAGTGCTTGGGCAATATTCATACATCACGATTTCTTATGGCACGACTACCCAAGACGATGTACAAGTGATTGTTGCCGGAGGTATATTTAACCTACCAACAATGAAAAATATTGATGAACTATTCAATTCACCTGTACTATTCAAATACTATAAAATAGTTGAATGTCAAACTTTCAATTCAAAGTAAGAAGCCGAGAAAATGCAGGATCTGCAAAAGCAGATGGTTGAAGCGGAAGCCTAGGATATGAGTAAGAGTTAGTCAATCATTTTTGACTTTGGCACTCTATTTGCCTAAACTTCTCATAGCATGTTTGAATTTTCCTGGTCGTCTTAATTTGTTTTCTCTAATACACCTTCTATACAGCAAGTACCGTGCCAAAACATTCCAACCTTCATTTTTTATTCAAAAAAAACAAAAAAAGCCTTCTTCCACAAGTGAAAGAAGGCCATCCCAAATACCAATTGTTATTGGACATCTTTTATTGCTGCGCTTTATTAGCGCTTTTCTTTTTTACCAGCTTATAAGCAATAGTAATTTCGTGTGAACCCATGTTAAATTTCTGGAATCGACGGAAAGAAACGTCATATCCATAATAAACATCAATATTGAACACATTAAACCCTAATAGTACCCCCAAATCACCAAAGCGATAGGATAGACCAGCTGATAATCTATTGTCTTTATTTTCTCCGACCATAAAATTGGCCATCAAATTAAAATCAATTTGGAAAGGTGCATCTCTTAACTGACGAATCATCATAGACGGAACCAACTCAAAATCTGGCCCTGCTACCTGGAATCGATGTCTTGCAAAGAAAGTGTAATAAGAAAAGAAAGATTCTTGCTGATCGTCAGAAATATTATCTAAACGCGCACGAACCAAGTTGGCAAAAGACAAACCAATCAAAGTATTTTGCTTGATTTCTCCCATAATACCTAAGGATGCATCAAATTCTCGCTTACCGTTAATAAACTCTTCCAGGGTTTCATCAGAAGGAATATAGAACGGATCGTCTACAACGCCATTATCAACAGTCATTTGCTGAACCTCCAAAGAAGGGCCAATCGTCAATCTGAAATTATCCTTGATAGGAAAGCGGAACGCCATATTCAATTGACCTTTGAAACGGCGCATTTGTGCAGCTGTTTCAGAACCAAGGCTTACCCCCAGACCAAAAGTATTACTAATTGGGCCATGGTAAGACAACATATATGTTTTAGGCGCACCATCAAACCCAGACCACTGCCCGCGGTAGTTTGCTTGTAAAATATGCACTCCGTTAAAATCATCATCAGAAAACCCAATACCACCTGCTTTAGGAGTACGCTCAAAACCAGCATAAGCAGGGTTTACCAAGATCGGATTGATGTGATACTGATTAAAAATTGCTTCATCCTGTGCAGCCAGGGAAAAGCATGCCGTTATAGAAATTAAAAGTAGAAGTATCTTTTTCATAATAAAATCGGTTACAGCATTTGGCGAAAGCCGTATGCTCAGGGATTATTAAAAAGTGTACCCACCTTCTGCATGCGAAGATGGATACACATAGATATTTGTTTATTCTTTCAAAATTGTCATTGAACCTCTGTACTGTGTCATCTCATTAGTAATCGGATCTCTATAATCCAATACAAAGAAATATGGACCTTCCGGAAGCACATCTCCATTCTGAGAAGTACCTTCCCAAGTATTGTCATAATTATCTGTTTCGAATACCAATTGTCCCCATCTGTTGTAAACTTCCAGATGATTTTCCATCAATTCTTCGATACAGTTAATAATGAACTCATCATTTGAACCATTCCCGTCAGGTGTGATAACGATACGTTCTTCCAAACAATCAAAGGAACGATTCAATACATTTCCGACCGTAGATACTTGAGTACATCCTCTTACATCTGTTACTGAAACGACATAAGCACCAGGGCATACACTTTCAACTAATGCCTGCGTTTCGTCAACCTCCAGGGTGCTCCAATCATAGGTATATGGCGGGAAACCACCATTTACAACGGCCCAAACAGAACCATTACAACCTTCAGGGTCCGTATCGTTTTCTATTTGTAAGTTGATTTCTAATGGAGCCGGATCAACTAATTCGAATAAATCAGAAACTTCACAGTTGTTATCATCACTTACGGTCAAGGCATATGTACCAGAAGATAGATTTGCATTTTGGAAAGTGCTACTTCCGTTACTCCAATCATAATCAAAGAAACCTCCAACGCCACCAGTTACCATAACCGTAATGACACCATTGCGATCGCCTGGACAAGCCACTTCCTGAATGTTTGAGTTTAATACAAGTGGATCTGGAGCGACCAAAACAACTTCTTGTATATTTTCACACATCAACGGATCGATAACCGTCAGTTCATAGGTACCTGGTCGAGCATCTGTAAGGGTCTGATTTACGCCTAATAGCTCACCCTCCAAGACCCATTCGTAATCACAATCGGTACAAGCAGCACCATTAAAGATTGCATTTGCACTTACTTCACCATCCGCACTATCAGCACAGCTTACATCAAATCCATTATAGTTGGTTGCAACTTCTGCTTCCAATTGTAAGTTTGATTGCGTACCAATAGTAATGTTTTCAACCAATGTATTACCAGAATTTTCGGTAACGGTAACCGTATAAGTACCGGCTGGCAGGTTATTGATATCTTCTGTAGTTGCTGTACCTCCATTTTCTAGCTCCCAGCTGAAGGTATACGGCATGTCTCCATCCGTAATAACAAGGTCAACAGCACCATTTTCATCACCTGTACATACAGCTGGCGTACCTTCCAGGTCAATCGCAAATTCTTCAACTTCTATCTCTGGGAAAATGATAGTACAACCTCTGCTATCTACTACTTGAGGTGTATAAATTTCAGAGTCCAAAGAAATAATAGTTGGCCCTTGTAATGGCGTACCCAACCATGTTACTGAATAGTTTGGTGTACCACCTTGAATATTCAATTGAATACGGCCAGTACCAATTCCAGGTCCTGTCAATTCCGTATCGTGTCGTACGTTAAATCCTTGCAAAGTCAGTGGATCTGGTTCTTCTACCGTTTCCGATCCAGCTACCATGTCGCCATTTCCATCTACAACAGTGTAGCTATAACTACCAGCTGCAAGACCTTCAATTTCAAATTCACGGTTCACACTCGTAATGACTTCATCCGTACCATTAATGTTAATCGTCATAGTATAAGGTGGAATACCGCCATATACTGTAATCAACAAACGACCATTATCATCACCAGAACAATTTGCCTCAATGGCAATGGATTCTTCAATTTCAAGTTCATCCGGAATGAATTCGATAATGTAACATTCTTCGAACGTACAGCCATTGGCATCGGTAATCGTCACACAGTAAGTACCGGCTTGAAGACCGCTGATATTAGCTGTTGTAAAGCCATTGTCCCAAATAATATCATATGGCTGTGCACCTCCTGAAATATTTAGATTGATAGCTCCATTAAAGTTATTAACCAAACCTTGAGCTGGAGTCAATGTCTCAGAAACCACCAAACCAGGATATTCACCAACTTCAAAAGTTCCAGTAATTTGAGTCCCTTCTGCATCCGTAACGGTTACGGTATAAGTACCGGCGCCCACACCATCAAGCAATGGCGAGTCAGCTGCCCCCGTTACATCCCAATCAAAGGTATATGGTTCTAATCCCCCCAATACTTCCAGGTCAATTAAGCCATTATCAAGATCACCACAAGAAAACTGTATTGTTTCAAACCCAAACTGTAATCTTAGACGGACATCGAGGCATTCTTCGTAAACACAACCATTGGCATCGGTAACAGTTACGCAGTATTCACCTATATCATTCAGGTTAGTCAAATCTTCTGAGGAGCTGCTAAATGTATTTGGCCCCGACCACTCGAAAGTGTAAGGCTCTACCCCACCTGTTGTACTTAAATCAACAGAGCCATCATTGCCCAAATCAACGTATTCTACAACTTCATTCAGCTCAATTGGATCTGGTTCTGTCAGTTCAAAGCTTACTGTTTCATTACAACCATTAGCATCAGTAATTACCAATTCATAGGTACCAGCGCCCAAGTTGTTTTGTGTATTTAAGTTATCAGGTAAGTCCGTCCAATCTCTAGTGTACATTGGTGTACCACCTGAAATACTGATACTAATTGCACCTGTTTCATCACCCGAACAATTAATATTAGTAAGATCAGCCATCACTGAGATTTCAGCAGCTTCACCTACCGTAATTGTTTGTTCAAGGGTACATCCATTGGCATCGGTGATGGTTACCATATAATCATCAGCCAACAAACCACTTGGATTTGTTTCATTTTGTGAAATACCTCCACTCCAATCGATGGTATAGTTTTCGGTACCTCCTGTAACATCCAGCACTACAGAGCCTGTCGCTTCCGCGAAACACGCTGCATTCTGGATATCAGCTGTTGCAGCCAGCTCGCCTGGTTCAGCCACTTCAAATGTTTCAATTTTTTCACAACCAGACTGTGTATCTGTGACCGTTATTGTATATTCACCTGCACCCAGATTAACTTGCTGAGCTTCCAGCGGATCAACACCTGGTCCATCCCATGAAATATCAAAATTTTGTGAGCCACCAGCAAGGGTAATTGAAATACCACCATCACTTTCTCCGGCACAACTTACATCTTCAACAGTACCATTGATAAATATCGGTGCGTCAGAGTTTACAACAAATGACTCTACTGTTTCGCAGCCATTTTCATCAGTTACACTTACCGTGTAATTACCTGCTTCCAGGTTTTCCTGCATCATTTCACCATCAGTGAGGGTTGCCCAGTCAATCGAATATCCTGCATTACCAGGTGTACCACCACTTATGCTAAGGCTAATACTACCAGTCGGCCCACCTTCACAGGCAATGTCTTCTACCATAGCAGTAACAATGATAGGAGCATTCGGCTCTTCCACTGTAATATTCTGTATCTCTGCACAACCATTCCCGTCCGTCACGGTAACAGGGTAAGTCCCCGCAGGCAACTGTGCTTGCATACTCTGACCATCAGGAAGAGGACCTCCCCAGTTGATGGCATAATCAGGGTTTGGAGTACCTCCTGTAATATTAAGGCTAATAGTACCAGAGTTTTCACCAGCACATAGCACATTTTCAACGGTTGGATTTAGTTCAATTGCACTTGGTTCGTTTATATCAATTACCTCTACAATCGAACAGTTATTATCATCCGTAATCGTAACTTCATAAGAACCAGCTGCCAAGTTCATTTGTGTTCCTTCATCGTCCGTTAATCCAGCATCAGCCCAGTCGATTGAATATCCTGCGGAAGCAGTACCTCCACTTACGTTCAAATTAACAAAGCCATTCATGTCGCCGGCACATTCTACATCTTGGACCTGTTCGTTTATTACAATTGGATCAGGATCTGTAATTTCAAAGGATTCTACCAATTCACAGTTATTTCCATCTGATATTGTAACGGTATAAGTACCTGCACTCAAGTTTGAGTGCGAAGTTTGGAAATCAGGAAGTACATCCCAATCTACAAACAAGGAGCCCGTTCCGCCGGAAGGCGTAATATCAATCGAACCATTTGCTTCACCACTACAAGCAATATCTGTAACAACTGCATTTGTAGCGATTGCCTCAGGTTCTGCTACTTCGATGAAGGAAGATACTTCCTCACATCCATTGGCATCCGTAATGGTTACTCTATAAAATTCTCCTGCTGAAAGGTTAGTGATACTTGCTGTTGCAGGCGCATTTGGCGTCCAGCTATAGCTTAATGTGCCTGTACCGCCGGAAGCGTTCACACTGATAGCACCTGAATTTTCACCAGGACAAACAATATCTGTTACATCAATTGAATTAATTGTTACAGGTGTGGCTGGCTGAGTAATCGTATAAGTTTTAATCGCCGTCTGGCCAGACATATTATCGGTTACCGTTACCGTATAGTTACCAGCAGACAAGTTGTCAATCATAGATACACTGCCTACACCCGCTGGGCTTGACCATGCATATGAAAAGTCACCACTACCACCATTCACACTGATGCTAATGCTACCATCCATGTCACCAAAACAGTCATTGTTGGTAATCGTCGCAGGCTCCTGAATAACTGGAGCAGAAAACTGATTACAATCAAAAGTAATCACCCCGGGCTCATCAATAAATGGTACTTGTGCATCATTTATATCAATAACCTGGATACTAGTCGGCATATTAGAAAACTCAATATTGCTTGTAGTTCCTTCTGGAGCCAGCGGCTCAAAGCATATTTCAAATATCTCAGTTCCATCTGGCAAAGACACACCAGACAGCGCATTATCAATCCACGACAGTGTAATCACCCCAGGTTGCGTGCTAGTCGGTCCGCCATCAGGCAAGCCCATTAAGTTAGCGTTCAAGCCATCTAGGTTGAAGTTGCCAACAGAGGAGTATTCCAAATCTGTTGGATCATAGACGATACTAAACTGCATTCCCAAAATATCGGTAAAGTCTTCCACCGTTACACCCACACAGAAGGTTTCATTGTCATCAGAACATACCGTTGCATCTTCGATGTCAATCTTTAATCCATCTCCAGGATTACCAATTGATACAGAACCATCCACCAAAGTTGGCATCAACACCTCATCGTTATTATCCAATATCTGAATAGAAGTTGGTGTATTTGACAATTCCACAGGAGTGGTACCCGATGTCAAATCTGCTGTAAAGCAAATTTCAAACAATACTGTATTATCAGGAAGTGTAATCCCAGCGAGTGCATTATCAATCCAGGATACTGTAATATTACCCGCTTGTGTACCATTACCATTTGGTAAGCCCATTAGGTTTTGATTCAATCCATCCAGATTAAAATTACCCACAGACTCGAAGGTCAGTTTTGAAGGATTATAGTTTACACTAAACTGCATCCCCAAAATATTGGTAAAGTTCTGTGTTGTCACTTCTACACAAACCGAACTTCCACTGGTCTGAACAAACTCATCAGATATAATCAGTGTAAAATCATCTCCCATTGGTGGTGGTGGACCTCCGGTCACATTCACGGTACCTGCATTTGCATTGTATGGAAGTACGTTATCATTGTTATCCAATACCTGGACACTTGTTGGGTTGTTACTAATTTCAACCTCCGAACTACCACCTGCAAGTGTGTTAAAACACAGCTCAAACAAGACGGTTCCATCTGATAAACTTACACCTGCCAGTGAGTTGTCTATCCACGACACTGTAATCTGGCCTTCTTGTGTTCCGCCTGTCGGCAACCCCATTAGGTTCTCATTAAGCCCTGTAAGGCCAAAATTACCGACAGAGACAAATTCCAAAATGGATGGATCATAGTTGATACTAAATTGCAAGCCCAGAATATCCGTGAAGTTTTCAACAGATACTTCAACACAAGCTTGTCCGCCAACCATTGTAACGTTGTCATCAGAAATATTAAAGGTGAAGTCGCCATTGTTTCC
>JALEHC010000220.1 GCA_022763215.1 Saprospiraceae bacterium | reverse complement strand
TATGTATCTAATGATGGGAAAAGTCTGTACGAGCAAGAAAAAGAGAAAGAAAAGGATAATGTGGTTGTGGTAGAAGATTCGGTGCATTGGACGAAGTCGCATGTCTATCAGTTTGATTTGAAAAGTAAAGAAACTAAGCGCCTGACCGAGAATAACTACCCCGTTTCTGGATATAAGGTCTCAAAAAGTGATAAGTGGTTGATTTATTGGTTGACGATGAGCCGTCATTATGCTTCAGATGCGAGTCCGGATCGCCAATACTATCTTAAAAACCTGGAAACGGGTGCCACGAATCGAATTTTGGCTGATTTGCAAGAGCCTTATGGTTTTCAGTTTACACAAAATGAAATCGGATTTTATTTTATAGCCATTTCCTCAAGTGATCCACAATGGAATGGTGCTGGTATGTCAGAGTTATATTATTACAACCTAAGCACAAATGCTTTTCAAAAGGTTGATCTTCAGCATGAGTGGGGAACCAACGGTAGCTATGAAGTTATCGGAAACGATGTGATGGTATCGCTGGCTAATGGAGCAACTGACCAGTTGGCATTTTTCCGCAAAAGCGGGAATAATTGGCTGAAGTCGATGATTGATCTGGGCGAAAAGAACGAGCACGTAAGCATTCAGACGGTTTCAGAAGATTATAGCAAGGTTGTTTATAGGTATTCCACTGCTTCAAAACTACCTAAATATTATATCGCAGATTTGACGGTGGCTGGCAATGATTTAAAATTTGAGAATGAGAAAGAATTGCTCAAACTCAACGGTAAACTCGCTAAAAAAGCTATCACCAAATCAGAAGTATTGAAGTGGAAGGGATATAACGGAGACGAGGTCAATGGTATACTGTATTATCCAGAAAATTATGAAGCTGGAAAACGCTATCCGTTGGTATTGTCCATTCATGGTGGTCCGTCGGGAGTAGATAAAGATCGCTGGAGTGAGCGCTGGTCTACTTATCCACAAATTTTGGCTCAGCGTGGAGCTTTTGTTTTGAAGCCTAATTATCATGGTAGCTCCAACCACGGACAGGAATTTGTTGAGTCGATTAAAGGTAATTATTATGACCTTGAATTGGAAGACATACTAAAAGGTCTGGAAGTACTTAACAAGAAAGGCATGATTGATATGGATCAGCTGGGCGTTATGGGCTGGTCAAATGGAGCTATTTTGACGACTATGTTGACGGTACGTTATCCGGATATGTTCAAGGTAGCTTGCCCGGGGGCAGGCGATGTAAACTGGACTTCTGATTTTGGAACTTGCCGTTTTGGGGTGTCTTTTGATCAAAGTTATTTTGGTGGTGCACCATGGGATGATGTAGATGGAAAGCCTTACAATGAAGCCTACATTTTGAAGTCGCCTTTATTTGAGTTGGAAAAGGTAAAAACGCCCACCATTATTTTTCACGGAAGTGAAGACCGTGCCGTACCGCGTGATCAGGGTTGGGAATATTATCGGGCGTTGCAGCAAGCAGGTAAAACGCCGGTACGCTTTCTGTGGTTTCCTGGACAGCCGCATGGTTTGGGTAAGATTACCCATCAGTTGAGAAAAATGAAAGAAGAAATTGCCTGGATAGATCAATATTTGTTTGGCAAAGAAAAAGAAGAAAACGAGGCCTTCAAGAAGGATAGCCCGCTGGCCATGCTGCTCAAAAAAGAAAAATTTGCGAAAGCAGGAAATCAATATGGCTTGGAGGTAAAAGGTATGTTATTGCCGGAAACGGCTGCAGTAGCCGAAGACAGCATACAGATCGGTGTATTTGAGGTCACTAATGCTCAATATCGGGCATACAATAAGCGTTTTTCTTTCCCGAAAGGGCAAGACAATTACCCGGTACAAGTCAATCAGAAGCAGGCGATGGCTTATGTAAAATGGTTGAATCAAACGACCGGAGCGAAGTATCGTTTGCCGAATGAAAAGGAAGCGAAGATGATGCACAAAAAAGCCAAGAGTAAAGCCAGCAAGGAGAATACACTCAATTATTGGGCAGGTTACGACCTGACTCCGGAGGACATGCAAAAGCTGGAGGCCAAAGTGAAGGAAGTTAAAGGCACCTTAGTTAAAGAAGTGGGGCAACATGAGCCAATCAAGCTTGGTGATGCGGAAATTTACGATTTGGGTGGAAATGTGTCGGAGTTTGGCCAGAATGGCGAAGTCTATGGTTTTAGTGCTTATGATTATGTCGATAAGCACGGAGAAACTAATTCAAAAGCTGATCGATATACTGGATTTAGAGTGGTAAAAGAAAAATAAATTGAACTGGGAAATACCAGAAAGCCATCAGGGATTAATTTCTCTGGTGGCTTTTTTGATGGTGCTTGGATAAATAATTTTTTCTGTTATTTGTAACTTTTTGGAATTAGCTACGTAAAAAGCAAAAAATCCCTTTCAAAGAAAATTGACTGCTTTTGCGTTAGATAAATCACCTTTCACAAAATAGCAATTTTGCGCATTTTCAGAATTTGAAACAACCTACAGGTTGTAATAGCAACTTTCAACATGATCAATCAGTGAATTGATCAACATCCAACGGGAAAAAGTGCATACTGGCGTGCTGTAAAGTACGTCAGGTGCTACTTTACTTAAACCATCGTAAATAATAATTATCAATTTACACCAGTTCGAGCGCCTCTGAGATTACAAAAAGAACAACACTCCAATGATTGGTTAACCACTTGATAACCAAGAAGAAATATTGAAATTTATTGATCGGTTAGTTTTGTCATGGAAGCTGTTCGTCGTATTAAAATTGGCAGGTATTTTACTGATGAAGAGGACTTTGCGGCAGGCCTTTATTTTAATACAATTATTGTTGTATCTTTAAAGGCAATTTTTATGAGAAAACTACATACTGGAATCCCAAGCTTCAGCAACTATCAACTGAAAGCTTGCTGGCTTAAAAAGCGTGGAAAATGAGACACACGAACACTTGGGTGGCTGTCTTGATGGCTGTCCTGTTAGTGATGAACTGCACCAAAGCACAAAACGAGCAAAAAGTATCTGCGGAGAAGGGAGTTTTTAATGCAGCTTACTACAAAAAATTAAAATGGCGTAATATCGGGCCATTTCGAGGAGGCAGAAGCGTTGCCGTAACAGGCCATCCTAACGATCCTTTGACCTATTTTATGGGTACCACCGGAGGTGGCCTCTGGAAAACAGAGGACGCCGGACTCCAATGGAAAAACATTTCTGATGATTTTTTTGCGACGGGCTCCGTCGGCGCAATTGCTATCAGTCCGTCTGATCCTAATATCATGTATGTTGGTATGGGGGAGCATGCCGTACGCGGCGTAATGACCTCACATGGCGATGGTATCTATCGTTCCAATGATGGCGGCAAAACCTGGCGTCATCTCGATTTAATTGATTCTAGACATATTGCTGATATTCAGGTTCATCCTAAAAATCCGGATAACCTATATGTGGCTGTACAAGGCGCGCTTTATGGGCCTAGCGAAATGCGTGGTATCTATCACTCAGAAGATGGCGGCCAATCTTGGAAGCGAATTTTGTATGTCAACAACACCACCGGCGCCAGTTCATTAAGCATGGATCCACACAATCCACGTATTCTTTATGCAGGTATGTGGGATCATCAGCGTACGCCCTGGAATATTCGGAGTGGTGGCACGGGCTCTGGTCTTTACAAATCTACAGATGGCGGCATGACCTGGCAACAGTTGCATAATGGCCTTCCGGCAGATATGGGAAAGGTCGGAATAGACGTTTCTCCCGCCAATCCAGAAATTGTTTATGCTAATATTGAAGCTGAAAATGGTGGCGTTTTTCGTTCTGATAATAGTGGCAAAACCTGGAAGCAGGTGAATAGTCAGCGCGTAACCTTTGCCAGAGCTTGGTATTACATCGAGATCGTTGCCGATCCCGTTGACCCTATGACGGTTTATGTGCTCAATGCACCCTTGCTTAAGTCCATTGATGGCGGCCAATCTTTTAAACCCATCGCTAATCCACATTCCGATCAACACGATCTTTGGATAAATCCAAAGAATACTCAAAATATGATTTTGGCGAATGATGGTGGGGCTTGCATCTCTTTCAATGGCGGCACTACTTGGTCACCTCAAAATAATCAGCCTACAGCCCAGTTTTATCGGGTAATTGCAGATAATCGGTTTCCTTATTATGTATATGGCGGGCAGCAAGATAATAGCACAATGGCGATTGCCAGCCGCACAACGGATGCAGGCATTGATGAAAAAGACTGGTATCCGGTAGCAGGAGGGGAGTCTGCATTTATTGCATTTGATCCGGATGATCCTGCTTTGGTGTATGGCGGTAGTTATCAGGGCAATATTTCTGTTTATGATCAAACTACTGGTATGACCAAAGATATTATGGCTTACCCTAATGTTGGCCTGAGTTCTCTGCCAAGTGAAATGAAATATCGCTTCAACTGGAATGCACCAATTGTAGCTGCTCCGAATAATCCTCAAGTGATTTATCACGCTGCTAATGTGGTATTAAAAACTACAGATGGAGGAATCAGTTGGGAACAAATAAGTGGCGACTTGACCAGAAACGAAAAACAAAAACAAGGCCCTGGCGGCGGACCTTACATCAATGAAGGTGCTGGCGGAGAAAACTACAACACCCTAAGTTATCTGGCGTGCTCAGTGCACGACCCAAAGGTGATTTGGACTGGAAGTGATGATGGGTTAGTGCATATAACGCGTGATGGTGGCCAGAATTGGGAAAATGTTACGCCTTCAGGTCTGGAAGAATCATTAATCAATGCCATTGAAGTTTCGCCACATGATGCAGCTACAGCTTACCTTTCGGTAAATCGGTACAAATGGAATGATCTACAACCGATCATTTACAAAACGACGGACTACGGAAAATCATGGCAGAAAATAGTTGAAGGACTTTCTGGCGATAGTTTTGTACGAGTAGTAAAAGAAGACAAAAAGAAGAAAGATTTATTATACGCAGGCACTGAAAACGGCCTGTACATTTCATTTAATGGAGGTAAATTCTGGCATGAGTTTCAGTCTAATTTGCCGATGTGCCCAATTACTGATTTGACGATTCAGGATAATGATCTGGTTGCGGCTACCAGCGGGCGAGGATTTTGGATTTTGGATGATTTAGGGCCATTACAGCAAACAATGGGGGGGATCGTCAATGGTCAACCATTATTGTTTCAGCCCAAGCCAAGCATTCGTTTATTGGCTTCCGGAGGTAGCAAAGCACCTGCTAATCAGGGGCAAAACCCGCCAAATGGAATGATCATCGACTATTATCTGCCGTATACGTTTGATTCGACTGATTTGAAACTTGAAATTTATAATGATGCCGGTGAGTTAGTCCGAATTTATTCTAATCAAAAAGATGATCAGTTTGAGACTTATCCAGGAGGGCCCAAGGCAGAAAAACCATTGCCTGCTCATCACGGAATCAATCGTTTTCACTGGGATTTGCGTCGAGAAACACTGCCTGCCGTTCCTAAAGTATTTGTTCTGGGCGATTATCGCGGCAGTCTGGTGGCTCCGGGCAGCTACACGCTTGTGCTAAAAGGACCTGATTTTGAATTGCGTCAACAGGCTACGCTACTTGCTGATCCAAGGCTAAATTCTACGGAGCAAGATTATCTGGAGCAACAACAAATTTTGGTACAAATCGAAAATGCTGTTCAGGATATTCATGAGTCTGTTAATCAGATGCGTGAAATCAAGGACCAACTAAAGTTTCTGAATAGCATTCTTGCTCGGATGGAAGACCAAAAAGATCTAATCGATACCGGAAAAGTAGTCATCCAAAAAATAAACCAATGGGAAGAAGACCTTATCCAACCCAAACAACAAACTTTCCAGGATGTCATTAATTATCCGAATCAACTAAACGCCGAGTTGCTCAATCTCAAATCACGAGTGGATACCCATGATCCAAGAGTGACGAATGGTGCCAAATCGAGATTACAAGAATTATTGGAGCAATGGCATCAGCACCGACTGGCCATGCAGGATCTCATTTCAATCGATGTTACCAATTACAACAACCTGTATAAAAGTCGGGAGATTCCAGCTTTGTATGTTCCGGCTTCCGCCGAAAAACCATAAATCTAAGTCAGCAGGGTGATTCTTCAAAAGAACACCCTGCCGGCTATTATTTTCTCAATTCTTTTTTAAGTATTTTTCCAGTGGCATTCATCGGTAATGCCTCCATGAATTCAATAATTCTTGGATATTTATAGGCGGCGATATGCTCTTTTGTCCAGGCCACCAAATCTGCTTCACTTATCTCTTTTCCATCTTTTAAAACGACACAAGCTTTCACTTCTTCGCCATGCTGTTCGTGTGGTACACCAATCACTGCTACCATCGATACTGCTTCGTGTTTCATCATCACTTCTTCCACTTCCCGCGGGTATACATTGAGTCCACCTCTAATAACCATATCTTTCAATCGATCCACGATGTAAAAGTACCCATCTTCGTCTTTCACCGCCACATCGCCAGAATGCATCCATCCATCTCGTAGCGTGACTTCATTCGCTTCCGGTTTGTTGTAATAACCAATCATTACATTATGTCCTCTATAAATGAGCTCCCCCTTTTCACCTACCGGGACTTCCTGATCATTCTCATCTACCACTTTTACTTGAACGCCCCATACTGGTCTGCCAATACTTCCGGGTTTACGCTCTTCATTCAGGTGGTTAAACGTAACTACTGGCGAACCTTCTGACATACCATAACCTTCCAAAATAGGTACTTTGAATTTGGCTTCAAAATCTTTTAATACTTGTACTGGCAAAGAAGCTCCTCCGGACACACAAACCCGCATATTCGAAGCAATCGCCGATAAATCATAAGGACTATCGTCTGCGTTCAACAATCCCCAATACATCGTCGGTACCCCGGCAAATAGTGTCACTTTTTCTTTTTGCATCAAACCAAGCACGGCATCTGCATCAAATCGTGGTAATAAAATTGCAGTCACGCCTTGATAAACACCAGCATTTAGCAAAACGGTCATGGCAAAAATATGGAACATCGGAAGCACGATCAATGAAATATCATCGGTTTGAAAACCCAATAAATCTCTTGAAAGATTAGCGTTCAGCAGCAAATTGATATGTGTCAATTGTGCCCCTTTCGGTTTTCCGGTGGTACCGGAGGTATAGATGATGACTGCGGTATCTTCTGAAGAAGTTGCTACAGTTTGGAAAGTTGGTGCTTGATTAGCCATCAGCATTCCCATCGTTTTAGTGCCTTCAATAGGAGAGGGATCAGTAGGTTTGGCAGTAATCATAAAAAAATGCTCACAATCAGACGCTTCCTGAAAACCTGCATATCCTTCTTGGCCCATCGGCAATTGCTCTGTACCTACAAAGCAGAAATAAGCTTTGGCTTCTGAGTCTTTCAAGTGGTAAGCAACCTCATCGCGTTTGAGGAGTACGCTCAGAGGTACCACAATAGCTCCCGTTTTGAGGATGCCATAATAAAGCATTGGGAAGTATGGCAAATTAAGACAACTCAGAGCAACTTTGTCTCCGGCTTTAATTCCTGCAGCTGTAAGTCCATTGGCAATTTGGTTAGCGGCTCCATTGATTTGGGCATAGCTTAGGCGGCTTTCGCCAAATACAAAAGCTTCTTTTTGTGGATACCGACGGGCGCTATCCTCGAGAATGACAGATAAATTGAGCATATGTTATTTTTAAAGATGGAAAGTGACGGATCAAGAATTCACTTGTTTGCAATTCCGTCTAACTACTAAGGATAATTTAATAAAATTTCGGAATAAGGCTTTGTTCAAGAATAAAAAATTGAAATGAAATGACGTCAAATATAAATAATTGGCAATGTAGGTACAGCGTTTATTTCTCAGTCGCGTCTATAGGATGTTTTGTTATCTTGTAAGTGTACATTGGCTCGACCGTTGTAAAAATGAATGTATGGCTACCAAAATTACTTTTCAAACCTTGGAATATTGTTCATTAGATCATCTTGCACAGACCTTCAATCTGGCTTTCGCCAAATACATGGTACCTGTACAGCTAAGCGCAGCGCAGCTGCGCCAAAAGATTTATCTCGACCGGATTGATTTGCGTTGCTCCGTTGGGGCATTTGCCGAAGGGCGTTGTGTAGGCTTTATTTTTACGGGGCGTGGCAATTGGCAGGGAGTGCCTACGGCCTACAATGCAGGCACAGGCGTAATTCCGGCATTTCGCGGACAGCGACTAACGCAGCAGATGTACGACTCCTTGTTACCGATTTTCCGAAAGGAAAACATACAACAAGCATTGCTAGAGGTAATTGATTCGAATGAAGTGGCTATTCACAATTACAAGGCAATTGGCTTTCGCCAAACCCGAGTTTTTGACTGTTTTATACACAAAGGAGGTGAACCCCCAAAACATAAACTATCCGACGAATATCAGGAACACGAGGTTTTTGACTTACATCAACTGAAAGGGGTAGAAGACTTCTGGAACAGCCGGCCAAGCTGGCAAAATGAGTTGGCTGGAATAAAAGCAGCACAAGGAATTTTTGCAACGTATTGCATTTCCCGAAAGGGTGAAATTGTAGCTTACGGCATTAAAGACCCTGCAAAAGGCCGTATTGCACAATTTGGCGTTCATCCAGACTACCGAAGGCAACAACTGGGAAGTGCCATATTCAGTGGTTTGTACCAATTAGGGAATCCAAAACAATCCATCATTAATATCGACCAAACGGATCAAGCCACAACGGCTTTTTTGCGAAAGCAAGGGTTCCAGTATTATATCGGACAGTTTGAAATGTGCTGGGAGATCGGGTGATGTAATTATGTGTGATGGGTTGATGTGTTGATCGGGTGATCGGGTGATGTGTTGATCGGGTGATGGGTGATGGGTGATCGGGTGATGTGTTGATCGGGTAATGTGTTGATCGGGGTGATCGGGTGATGTGTGATGTGTTGATGTATGATGGCTAATCAAAATATCAAACATCAACACATCATACATCATAATATCAAACATCAAAATATCAATCAATCATACATCACACATCAAAATATCAATCAATCACACATCACCCGATCAATCTAGTAGCTCGTTTCGTCCAGTTGTACTTTACCTCGGAAAGTCCAGAAGACGAAGGCGGTGTAGCTAGCCACAAGTGGAGCACCGACAGCCACAAAAGTGAGCATAATGCCCAGTGATTTGTCTGATGCAGCAGCATTGTAGATGGTGATATTGTTGGCCGGATCGTTAGTTGCCATAATCAAAACCGGGTACAATTCGATAGCCACTAAGACCAACAGCAAACTTACCGTGAGCGCTGAAAATAAAAACGCGTATTGATATTTTCGTTTGCTAACTAAGCGTGGAATATTCGCAATACTCAAAAAGGCCATTAACGGCACTACGAATAAAGCCGGACTTGCCTGGAATCGGTCAGAAAGATGAGGTATATAAATAAGCGTATACAAGGTGGTAATCCCAAAGCTGACCACAAAAAAGATCATACCTTGCTTGATCATGCGCGTGAGCTTAGCATACAGGCGCCCTTCGGTTTTCATTGCCAGATAAATAGCTCCATGCATACTAAATAAAGCCAAAGTGGTAATGCCGCATAGCACAGAATAGAAGTTAATGAACTCGAGCCAACTACCGGTAAACTCTTTGTTTTCATTGAGCGGAAAGCCCTGAAGTACATTACCAAGTACCACACCAAGTAGTATAGCCAACATAATACTGGATACACTATAGTTGATATCCCACATCCGACGCCACCACTTCATGGGTTCTTTACTCCTAAATTCGATAGAAACTGCCCTGAAAATCAGAAAAGCCAAAAAGAGCATGAAGGGAATATACATGGCGGAGAACATAGATGCATACAAAACCGGAAATCCGGCAAAAAGCGTACCTCCACCAATAACCAGCCATACTTCATTGCCATCCCAAACCGGGCCAATCGCATTCAGCGCAATTCTGCGGCTTTTTTCTTTATTAAAAAATAAGTGGAGCGCTCCTGCGCCTAGATCGAAGCCGTCGAGTATCGCATAGCCGCTAAAAACACCACCGACGACGAGGAACCACCAGGTTGGATAATCAATTCCTAAAAAAGTTTCCATAAGTTTTTAATGTTTTGTCGGTTAGGAAATAGCGTCTACCATTGCGCCTTGTCGTGGTCGTTTCTGTGAATTGGCATCTTCTTCGGGACCATGCTTGATTTTTTTATTGAGCATGTATACAAACAAGGCAAACAACAGACTGTAAATCGCGGCAAATAAAATTAGTGAAAACAAAACCTGATTGGCCGTTACCACATTGGAAAGAGCGTCAGAAGTACGGAGTAAGCCATAAACTACCCACGGTTGACGGCCCATTTCTGCGGCAAACCATCCAAATTGATTTGCAATTTGCGGAAGCAAAACAGCAAAAACGAATACCCATAGCAACCAGCGCTGTTCAAATAAATTACCACGCCACCAGAAAAAAGCAGCTAGTAAGCTAAGCCCTATTAGTGCCATGCCAATGGCGACCATGATGTGATAAAACTGAAAAATAGCGTTGACCGCTGAAGGACGGTCTTCTTCCGGAAAAGAATTGAGTCCGACGACAGGTGTTTCAAAATCTTGGTGTAAGAGAAACGTTAATCCTCCGGGGACTCCAAGTCCGGTAACCTCCTGTTTTTCTTTGTCTACCCAGCCCATGATGTAAAGGTCTGCAACAGCCAGGCTGTCAAAGTGACCTTCCATCGCAGCAAGCTTAGCAGGTTGGTTTTCGGCTACCCCTTCTGCTGATTGGTGGCCGGTGGCTAATTGGGCTAGTGAAGAAATAAGGGCAACACTTAGCGCAATTTTGAAGGCTTTTTTGCTCATTTCGACATGGCGATTTCTGAGCAGGTAATAAGCATGTACACTCAAAACGAGGAATGCTCCTGCCAAGAAAGCTCCAATCCAAACGTGGGTCAGACGATCAACACTGGACGGATTGAAAACCATGGCCCAGAAATCGGTGATTTCGGCTCTGGCCTCAATACCTTCTCCTACAATGTGATATCCAGTAGGTGTTTGCTGCCAAGAATTGGCTACAACAATCCAGACGGCAGAGAACATAGAACCCAACCAAACACCCAGGGTAGAAATAAAATGTACAACAGGTGTAACGCGATTCCAGCCAAAAAGCAAAATGCCTAAAAAGCCACTTTCGAGGGCAAATGCAAAGATACCTTCGGCGGCCAAGGCACTACCAAAAATATCACCAACATAACGGGAGTAAGTAGCCCAGTTGGTACCAAACTCAAACTCCATAACAATACCGGTGGCAACACCGATTCCAAAAGTAAGTGCGAAAATTTTAGTCCAGAACTTAGTAAGTTGTTCGTAGACTTTATTTCCGGTACGTAAGTAAAGACCTTCCATTATCACCATAATCAACCCCAGACCGATACTGAGCGGGGGATAGATGTAGTGGAAGGAGACGGTAAAAGCGAATTGAACTCTTGCTAATATTTCAACATCCATAGTAGTTAATTTAGTAAAATAAGAGTAGAGGCGATATAAAAATGCCATTCCTTTTATCCAGATGGAAAAAGAAATGGCATTCTTCTATAAGTCAAATATACTTTTCAGGCCGTGTAGGCCATGGTTGTAAGTTCCGTCAGAACAGCATTGAAATCAATTTCTAGCTGTCATGCTTTTGCAACTTTGCAGATGGCTTTTGGCCATTTAGTGTTTGGTCACTTTTTTCGTTAGTCTGCAAAGTGTATTCCTCATAACGATTGTGATCTACCTGATCAAAATAATCAACAGCATGCTGAATGCGCATAAAACAATGTTCTTCACCAATTTTGTCAATCAGATGTGTTTTGTAGAAAATATCACGAACTGGGCCTTTGGCACCTACCAAATAAAAGGCAATACCATTGGTTTTACAATCGTCGATAATTTCTTCCAGCGCATGCAATGCACTACTGTCAATACCATTTACACTATCTGCATCGAAGATGAGTGCTTTGAGGTCTTTTCCTCGTTCTTCCATCAATTCTTCGAGCGTATCGCGGAGAAAACTGACATTGGCAAAGTAGAGACGAGCATCAATTCTAAAAATCAATAATTCTGGACGCTGCTCTAATTCTGGGAAGCGGTCTGTATTCTTATAATGTGGTTTGCCTGGAATTTTACCCAAAATGGCAAAGTGTGGCTTGGTGGTACGATAGATAATGATACCCAGTGAAAGCACCACACCAATTAGAATACCTTCTTCAATACCAAGGCTCAGCGTGCCGATAAATGTAATTATCAAAGCGAGAAAGTCTCCACGGTCTGTTTTCCACAAATGAATGGCTTCCTTAAAGTCAATCAAACCAAATACGGCTACCATAATTACAGAAGCCAAAATGGCTTTGGGTAGGTAGTAAAACAATGGTGTCAAAAACAAGAGCGTCAATGCAATGAGTACGGCACTGATAATAGAGGCCATGCCCGTTTTGGCGCCAGCCTGATCATTGACGGCTGTTCTTGAAAAACCACCTGTGGTTGGAAATGCCTGGAAAAATGAACCTGCTATATTCGCTGCACCAAGAGCCAGCAATTCCTGGTTGGGCACTACTTTGTAGTTTTTGTGTTTTGCTTGAATAGCCTTAGCTACCGCAATACTTTCCATAAAACCAATAAACGAGATCGTTAGTGCAATAGGTAATAATTCTTGCAATTTATCAAAGCTGAATGTTGGGATCATCAGTGCTGGCAAACCTTCCGGAACCGTACCTACAATCTTGACGCCTTCCTCTGATAATCCGCCCAATGCAACTGCTCCAATACCAAAAATGACCGCAAGTAGCGGGCCAGGTACCGGAATTTTTACTTTCTTGATCAGCAAAATAAGGCCAATAGCAACAACTCCAATACCGAGGGTGTACAGATTGACATCGGACATATTTGCGAAAGCATTGCCTATAATTTCATGAATATAATTACTTCGTGGAATATTGATCCCCAATAAGTGTTTCAGTTGGCTAAAACCAATGATGAGTGCTGCCGCAGAGGTAAAGCCACTAATAACAGGATGAGACAAAAAATTGACCAGAAATCCAAGTCTAAAAAGACCCATAGAAAACTGGATAATACCTACCAGGAGTGCCAACATAATGGCATAGCTAATAAATTCAGTGCTTCCGGGCTCGGCCATAGCGCCAACACCAGCAGCTACCAGCAGCGATACCATGGCTACCGGGCCAACTGCCAATTGCCTGGAAGTACCCATTAGTGCATAAACGATAAGTGGTAGGATAGAGGCATACAAACCATATATGGGAGGAAGCCCCGCGAGCATTGCATATGCCATACCTTGCGGGATCAGCATCACACCAACGGTCAGACCTGCGGCCATGTCGCCCTTCAGCTGCGTTGTTTTATAGTTTGGAAGCCATTCCAAAACAGGGATATAATTTTTCCACTTCATGCCAGTAATTCTATTTTATTTCGGCCCAGCGTGAGCTGCCCACTTTTTTCCAGTTGCTTGAGCAATCTGGAAATTGCTTCTCGGGAAGCATTCAGGTCGTAGGCTATTTCCTGGTGGGTCGATTGAATGATATTAGATTGCGTTGCTTTTGCCTTGTTTTCGAGGTATTCCATGAGTCGTTCATCCATTTTTTTGAAAGCAATGCTGTCAATGGTTTGAATCAGCTCATATAATCTTTGATCATAGGATTGGAGGATAAAGTTTTTCCAGCTTTGATACTGGCTCATCCAGATATCCATGTATTTGACCGGAATGCCGATCACTACAGAGTCTTCTTCTGCTACCGTTCTGATCTGACTTTTTTTGCTTTGCATGCAGCAACTAAAAGTCATAGTACAGGTGGCTCCAGCAGTTAGATAATATAAAAATATCTCATTGCCTTCGTCATCTTCTCTGGAAACTTTAATGCTACCTTCGATTATCAGCGGCATTATTTTGACATAGCTTCCATAATCCATGATCATTTCACCGGCTTTAAAATCGTAGAGTTTGCCTACTTCTGCGATTTCTTCCTGTAGCTTTCGCTCGGCGATTTGCGGATAACCTTTTCTAAGAACATCTAGTATTTCTTGGTTCATTATATGCCATTTAGATAAATACACAGGTCAATGAACCCATAGAACCTGTGCACAAAATTCGGTTGAATAATCTTTTTGTGCAGTGATATAGGTTACTTACCATCTACTTTTGCTTCCAGTTTTGCCAGTCTTTCTTCGATGGCAATGAGTTTTTCGAGTATCAGGATATGCGTTTTTTTAGCATCTATACCTACCGGACTACTGTCGCTGTGGATTTCCTTTGCGATTTGGTCGTATAGATTCTGGTCGACTTTTAGTTTGAGTTGATCCATGACAGATATTTTTAATGGTTATAATTATTAATGGGCTAAGTAGGGCCACAACATTCCTACGCTTGCTTTGCTTTTTCTGGCTTATAGCCAAAATTGATGTTAATCCACAATGATCTGGCTACACGAAATACATACACAAAAATGACAGCACAAACTGCGATCAGCAAGGCAAAGGAAGCCTCTGTGCTCCAGCCAAGTCCCCAGTGAAAGAAAAAGACAAAGCCCAGACAGAAAAAACCCGTAAAAATATAAGACAGAAACATAGAGCCATAGTAGTAGCCTGGCTCTGGCCAAAAGTCCTGATTGCAATGTGGGCAGCGCTCACGCATTTCGAAAGGCTTATTAAAAGAAAATGTAGCTGTCTCAAATAAATCTTCTGAATGGCAGGTTGGACATTTCAGATTTAGAATAGCATAAGCTTTTGAAGATTTCTTAAACAATCCCATATGTTTATAGTGTGTTTTGTTGATTGAATATTGATCAAGTTAAACTTTTTGCGCAATCATGCGAATAACTTCTGCATGACCTTCATGAAAAGGTCCCTCATGCAAAGTTGTGCTGGTGCTCTCCAATTCGAGTATATGTAGATTTTCAAAATCAGCTTTCAACATTACTTCATCATAAAGCATAGCTACATTTTTGGGCCCACCCGAAGAAAGCCCAAGTTGTTTTGGTGAAAAGGCTTCTAATATGACGTGGCCACCAGGCCGCAGGCTAGTGGTAACAGACTTGTGTAGCATTTCCCGCAAGGGTGGAGGAAGGTGTGCAAAAAATAGACCGACGAGATCATACGTTTGATGTGGAAAAGGAAAATTATCAACTGATGCCAGCTGATAATTGATAGCAACCTTGTGTTGGTCTGCTAGTTGGAAAGCTTTTTTTTGTCCGCTTTCGCTAAAATCAAAGGCATCTACTTGCCAGCCTTGTTTTGCGGCATAGACGCCATTGCGCCCTTCTCCTTCGAGTGGAAGTAGTAGCTCGGTGCCCGGAAAGCGCGACAGTTGCGCTGCAAAGTAAGCATTAGGTGCTTCGCCGTATGCGTAGCTACTCATATCTGCTCCGTAGCGTTGGTTCCAAAATTCTTTCATGGCTTTGCGATATAAATACAAATATATGATTGTATTTTCATGTAATTAGGCAAAAAAAAGCACCGAAGTGCTTTTAATGCTATATTACATATTACATTGACAGTTTTCTAGGCATTCAATGATAAGAGAAACATCTCTTTCTTTGAGCGAATACATCATGCTTCTGCCATTGCGTTTTACGCTTAAAATTCCTTTCAGACGCATGTTCTGTAAGTGATGAGAAGTCAGAGATTGTTCAGAACCCAACATCTCACAAATTTCAGAAACAGAAAGCTTTGGATGTTGCTCCAGCAAATGGATAATACCCAATCGCATCGGATGCGCAACCGTTTTCAGGATGAAAGCGATACGCTCCAGTTTCTCTGCTTCTTTCTCGTTAAAAACACTTGTTTTACTATCCATAGTGCAAATATATGAAGATATGATCATGTAAGCAATTTCGAAGGCCGAATTGCCGAATTATACAATAATACAATAAAATTTATGGAATAGTTTAATTTGAATGGCATATATGATGAATGGTGATATATATCACTAAAATACTGGTAAGAAGTTTTGTAAAGGCTAAAAAAGCTTAGAGAAGAGGCCTCAGGCCCCTTCTCCAAGTGTGCAACATCAATTATCGGTTCATTTTAATGATCTTCTGGGAAGAAATCATTTTTTCATCATTGTGGAGATATACCATATAGACTCCTGCTGGCCATTTGCTGGCATCTACTTCAAAAAGTCTGGTATTAGGTGCAATTCTAGCTTGATGAACTATCGTTCCATTTGTATTTCTAATTTGCAGCTGCATTGCTTCATCAGATTCTTCTGGTAATTCCAGATTCAGTAAGTCCGTTATTGGATTGGGGTACATTTTTACTTGTGTCTCAAATGGTGCCAACTGAGTACTAAAGGTCTGACTCAAGGCATACTCGAAACATAATGTACCATCATCATTTATTTCGGTTATTAATACGTTAACGGTATACGTTCCGGGAGCTGTGTAAGTGTGTGTGAAAGGTTGACCACTTGCCGGTGCTTGAATAAAGCCAGTACCGTCTCCCCATTGAACATCAAAGAAGAAACAATCATCCAGATTCGGGTTTTGTACGGTAACGGTACCACTTGCAAAGGTGATGGTCGTCTGAGACGCCAGGTTTTGTGATTCCTCAAAATCATCACAACAACTCAGTTCGCATTCTGGTAAAGTGACCAATAAGCGTTGTTCGTCTACACAACAGGTATCATATTCTACACCTAAATTCTGATGCAAGGCAAAGCCCAAATCAATTTGGTCGCCCGGTGCAGGTACAGCTGGAGGAAAGCCAAGAATCTGAACCGTACCACAGAATGTTCCGCCAAAAGGCACACTGATCGGGTAAAAACGATCTGGATTAATGATAAGCCCGCTTGCGCTGGTATAATCAATCACTAATTCATTCGCACTAAATGGAGGGTTGGAAACATTGGTCACGCAGAAATCGAGGAAATAATTA
>JALEHC010000025.1 GCA_022763215.1 Saprospiraceae bacterium | reverse complement strand
GGATCAAAATTATGGATAAGTAAAATTTGTCTAACTAATACTTGTGGAAACAGCTCTGTTTCCTCTTCATAAACCAGTAAACAATCATGGCAAATAATGAGCAGGAAATGAAGGATGCGTTTCGAACCTTCATCAAAAGTTTTCAATTTTTGACGGATGAGGAAACCGAAACCATTGTACAACATTCAAGATTACAGTTTTTCAAAAAGGGAACGGTTCTTTTACGAGAAGGGGAAGTGGCTCAAAACTGTTATGCAGTCATTAATGGTTGTGTGCGTGAATATTATTTAGATGATGGTATGGAGCGCACGACTAGCTTTTTTACAGAAGGTCAGCCTGTTGCTTCATTTACTAGTTACATCAACGAGCGACCTTCCCGTTATAATTTGGTATGTGCGGAGGATTGTGTGTTGACGGTAGGAACCAAGTCGTTGGAAGACCAGATGTGTGAGATGATTCCTCGTTTAAAAGACTTTATCCGAGAGGAAGTAGAAAAAAACGCCGGCCAATTGCAGGATCGACTGGCAGATTTTGTGAGTTCCACACCTGAGGAGCGTTTGCGTAAGCTACTAAAAGAGAATCCCGGACTCCTGGCAAGAGTGCCGCAGCACCAAATCGCCAGTTATCTCGGGATTACTCCAGAGTCATTCAGCCGCATAAAGAAGCGGATGTATGAAAGCAGGAAAATCAAATGACTTCTTGTAATCGTGGATCGGGAAACTTAATGACTATATTACCTTTTTTTCTGCCTGTTTCGAGGTATTGATGTGCTTCAACAATCTGCTCTATTGGGTATTCCTGATCGATAAAAATGGATAGTTTTCGTGCTACCAACCAAGGTTCGATTTGGTCAAGGAAAGCTTGTAATTGGTCAACTGGTGTCAGGCCGGTAGCTGCAAATATGGCTTTTTGTTTGCCAAATAATCGGGTGCCTAGACTACAACACAGAATTGACAAATTGATAACCGGTGTCAAATATCGTCCTTCGGGTGTAAGTACCTTTTTAGTTTTTGAAAATGAGCTGACTCCAACTGCATCATAAATCAAGTCATAGGACTTGGCTTTTTGGGTGAAATCTTCCTTTTTGTAGTCAATTACATAGTCCGCGCCTTGCTTTTTTACAAGCTCGGCATTCGCGCCACTACAAACAGCAGTAACTTCTGCGCCATTGATTTTGGCAATCTGAATGGCTGCCATCCCTAGTGCACCAGAGGCCCCAATAATTAGTACTTTTTGCTCCGGTTTTAACTGGCCAAGATGGATCAGGAAATTGAAAGAAGTCAGAGCACCATCGCAGACGGCCGCTGCCTCTGAATAGTTCAATTCAGTAGGTAGTGGGCGAATCACTTCTGTCTTTGTATTTACAGCTACATATTCGGCATTTGCTCCAAAGTGGAGTAGGGTCTCACCATATACCCGATCTCCAGTTTGAAACGCTGTAACAGAAGGATGTGTACGAACGACCTGCCCAGCAAAGCCGGTGCCTGTAATAGGGTGTTGGGGTTTTTGCAAGCCAACAAAGAGTCGAGCTATTTTTGGGGTTCCCTGCCGCATAAATGTGTCGGCACGGGTGATGCTAGCGGCATAGTTACGGACAAGGACTTCGTCTTGTTGTGGTGTGGGAATATTTTTTTCGACAACTTGCAAGACCTCTGGTTGTCCGTAACGAGTACAATAAACTGCTTTCATTTTCATGATTTTTTAGAATTTAGTGGGTGATTTCATCTGTGCATGATTTTTTTAATAAATCTCATGCTCATTTCATTTGATATGACAAAGATAGGGGCCGTAAAAAACGAATTCATTGACTTAAATCAAGAAATGCAGCAGCTTGATGTTTGCCCTCAGATTTTTATATTTACGCAGTTTGATCGATTTATAAATTTATCTTTTGTAGACCAATTTCCTTTATTGGGAGTGGTCTCCGATACTTTACCAAAACCTAATACCCTATGAAAAGCTTATACTTTATAATAGCTATAATCGCTTTGACGGCTTGTCAGAGCACTCGCCAATTCAGAAGTCTTGGCGCTTCTGAAAAACAACAAATATATTTCAGTCAAAGCGTAGAAGATGCAGCGGTGCCGCTTCCTTCGGAGATTTCGAATAAGCTATGGGCTGTCAATGCAGCGGATACCAATTTGATTTGGAAAGAAATGAATGGAAATCGTTACGTCAAGACGGTTACCTGGAAAAGTGGTAAAATTGCAGGTTATTGGCCAAAGGAAGGTGCGTACAATACGGGGGCTTATGAAAATTGGGTGACGCTGGCCCCTCAAATGATGGAGCGTGTTGCCAAATTCAAGTTTAAAACGCAGTCTGAGGTAGAACGACGATTGGAGCAGTTGATTGGGCTTCCGCCAAATAACGGGAAAGAAGTTTTTATTGAAATTTGGGTACAACCCAAAGACCTTTATCGGCCTTGCCCCGATCCGGAGATCAACGACATGGCTTGTGGTTTGTGTTTTTCAGTTGCGGCTGATTCTTCCCATCAGGCCTGGATCAATAGTTTGCGGATCAGTTCTTTTTATCCACCCAAAGACGATTGTGATTTTACGGGCTACCCATGGACACAGTTGGGGTACACTTATGACTGGAACCCTTACAATAAGTCGCATGTGGGCTTGAGTGAATTTATCCTTCGGCCAAATGCCGATGTTGTTGTAGCTCGACAAGATTCGACCTATCAATATTTGAATTTAGCAAAAATGGGAATAACACCTTCCAAATAAAGACTTATGGAACCAAGACAAGTGATAACTGCATTTTATGACGCATTTCAGCGTAAGCAAGCAGAAGAAATGGCTGCTTTGTATGCAGAGGATGCGGTTTTTGAAGACCCTGTTTTTGGGCGGTTGGCTGATGGCCGTGCCCGGCAAATGTGGCGGATGTTGGTGAAGCGTGGCGGATCGGATTTGCAAGTCGGGTATTCGGATATACGTCAGGAGGGAGATTGGGCTTTCGCCAAATGGACTGCGAGTTACAAGTTTGGGCCAAAGAAGCGTCCGGTGTTAAATATTATTGAAGCAAAAATGAGAGTGGTTGATGGAAAAATTCAGGAGCACTATGATCATTTTAGCTTTGTAAGTTGGGCGAGTATGGCACTTGGAGTCCCAGGAATGTTACTGGGCTGGACGCCATTTCTGCGAAAGCAGGTACGAAAGAAAAGCCTGAATGCACTAAGTAAATTCGAAAATAAGAACAAATAATGGTAGCGAAAAGATATGAGCTGAAAGCCGGGAGTTTGGCAAATATGCAGCTAAAAGAGCGGGAATTACCGGACTTAGCGCCCCATGAAGCACGGGTAGCCGTAAAAGCAATCGGTTTGAACTTTGCGGATATTTTCGCGATTTGGGGGCTATATGGTGCCACGCCCGAGGGCGTTTTTACACCTGGTTTGGAATTTTCTGGCGAGGTGCTTGAAGTAGGAGCAGACGTAGAAGGATTGGCAGTAGGAGACAAAGTGATGGGAGTAACGCGGTTTGGAGCATATACTTCGCATATTAATATGGATCAGCGTTATTTGATTCATTTGCCGAAAGGCTGGAGCTATGAAGAAGGAGCCTCGTATTTGGTGCAAGTACTGACCGCATATTATGGCCTTAAGTTCTTAGGAAATATTCAGGAAAATCAGCAAGTATTGGTTCATTCCGCCGCAGGCGGTGTCGGAATTTGGGCCAACCGCATTGCTAAACAGTATGGTGCATATACAGTAGGAACGGTAGGCAATGCTTCGAAACTGCCGTTGTTGGAGAAAGAAGGTTATGACAGAGGGATTGTCCGATCCAAATCTTTTGCGAAAGACTTGGACAAGGCATTGGGCGGTCGAGAATTGAACATTGTAATGGAATGTATTGGTGGGCGAATATTCCGAGAAAGTTATGAACGATTAGGGCCGCAAGGAAGGATAGTCGTATATGGTTCAGCGAGATATGCTTCGGTAGGTAAGCGTCCGAACTATTTGAAGTTGTTGTATTATTATCTGAAAAGGCCCAAAATTGATCCACAAAAGTTGATAGAAGAAAATAAAGCCTTGATGGGGTTCAATTTAATTTGGTTATATCAGCAGGATGTGTTGATGCATCAACTTTTAGAAGAATTATCAGATATGGACTTAGGGAAACCGCATGTTGGCCATGTATTTGCTTATGATAAGTTGAAGGAAGCTATTTTGCTTTTTCAGTCTGGAAAAACGATGGGAAAAGTAGTGGTAAGCATTTAGGTG
>JALEHC010000219.1 GCA_022763215.1 Saprospiraceae bacterium | reverse complement strand
TTTTGTTTTGCATTTTCATGCAAATACCCACACCAAAGTGGCTCAAGTGCTAAGCAAGAGATCATAAAACTGCTACAATTTTGTTTGTAGTTTTAGCCGCATCAAAAGGCATAGCCCAATAATCCATTTACAGATATAAAAGGAGATTATGACCAGGAATTTCATTCTTCTACTCATTATCGGACTCATAGCAGCCTGTAGCTATACCCAAAAAATTAGAGATGGCCGTACGGCACATGATCGCAAGCAGTATGCCGTGGCTGTCAAATTTCTCAAAAAGGAATACGACAAAGCAGATTCCAGAATCGAAAAAGGCCGCATCGCTTATTTATTAGCCGATTCGTATCAACAACTCAACAAAAGTGACCAGTCGATCCAGTGGTTCCGCACCGCTTATGACAACCAATACGGTGTGGATGCACTCAAAAATTATGCGTATGCACTCAAAAAAGCGGAACGCTACGAAGAAGCTAGATCCGCTTTTCGCGAACTTGGCCTCGAGATCGGTAGCCCCTATGAATATCGAAAAGAAATTGAAGCTTGCGATGCTGCGCTCAAATGGTTGGCCGAAGAACGCAAAGAATATCAGGTAAAACTCACTGATTTTAACACTGGCTTCGCCGATTATGCGCCAGTTCCCTTTCGGGAAAATCAGTTAATCATTACCTCCGATCGCAAAACAAGTACTGGAGAAGAGCAATACAATTGGACCGGAAATGATTTTTCTGACCTCTTTGTCGTTGACCTCAACTCCAACTCTGTTAGCTTGTTTGATGATAAAATCAATACGCCCGAAAATGAAGGAACGGTCAGCTTTAATAAAGACTATTCCGAAATTTACTTTACGCGTTGTTTTAGCCAAACCCAAGACGCAGATGCTTATTGCCACATTATGTACAGCAAAAAAAGTGGCAATAGCTGGACGATTCCACAACCACTACCCTTCCTCAAAGATGGCGTAAATTATGGCCATCCAAGTATTTCCAAAGATGGAAAAGAACTCTACTTTTCCTGCAATGATCCGGAAGGCTGGGGTGGTTATGACATTTATGTAGTAAAAAGAACAGGCGATAACTGGTCAAGTCCACAAATTCTGAGCCGCAGTGTTAATACGGAACGAGATGAGAAGTTTCCTTATATTTTTCAGGATACACTATACTTTTCTTCCAATGCACATATTGGTATGGGAGGCCTTGATATTTTCAAATCTTACAAACTTTCTAACGGAGGTTGGTCTTCTGCTCAAAACCTGAAAACGCCTATTAATTCAGGAGGAGATGACTTCGCCTTCGTAATTGATGAAAATACTGAATTGACTGGCGATTTGCTCCAAAAGGGCTACTTTACCTCTACTCGCGATGATGGCATCGGAAATGATGATATTTACCTATTCGAAAAACGCATTCCACCAGAACCACCTGTGGAAGAGGAAGTAGTCAAAGAAGAGGATTACAAAATCCTGCTGGATGTGTATGTACTCGAAAAAATCTACGAAAATCCTTCCGACCCCAATAGTGATATCTTGGGTAGAAAACCTCTCGAAGGGGGTAAACTGACCGTTAGCTTTGGTGGCCAAACGAAAGAAATTGTCGTAGATGAATCTGGTTTATTCCAAATGGAATTGGAAGAAGATACAGACTATTCTTTCCTCGGTGAAAAAGAGGAATATCTGAAAGCACAAAATAAATTCTCGACCAAAGGTATTGGCCGAGACCCCAATAATCCGGTTCAGGAATTTGAATTGGAATTGGTACTCGACAAGATTTTCTTCAATCAGGAAATATTACTCGAAAATATTTACTATGATTTTGATGAGTCTTTCATTCGGGAAGATGCTAAACCAACTTTGAATGAATTGGCAGCTAACTTGCAACTCAATCCAGAACTCCGAATCCAACTCGGTTCTCATACCGACTGCCGTGGTCCTGCCCGTTATAATCAGGATTTGTCGCAGCGACGTGCTCAAGCAGCCGTAGACTACCTTATCGAGAAAGGAATTGATGCAGAGCGCCTTTCGGCAAAAGGTTATGGCGAGGAAGAATTAGCTAATGATTGTATTTGTACCAGGTGTACAGAAGAACAACATCAGGAAAATCGTCGAACGACTTTTAAAATTCTCGAATAAATCCTAAAACGAAGGGACTTTGAGTCATTTCAAAGTCCCTTTGTATTTTATTTCAATAAGATGACCTGCTCTACTTTAAGTCGGCCGTTTTCTCCCAGCACTTCGAGGAAGTAAACACCAGCTTCCAACTGCCCCAAGTCAAGCGCAATACGCTTTTCTTTTATTGAAGAAGGGGCTGTTTCCCACAGTACCTTTCCACTAATATCAAACAATTTTACCCAAACCTCCTGATTTTGCGAAAGCTGAACATCTAGCCAGATTTGTCCATTGGTCGGGTTAGGATACACTGCAATTTTTTGTACAAGTTCTGGTCTTTCAGTATCTGTCACCACCGTAAAGGCCTCGGTCTCACAGCCGTTCATATCCGTTACTGTTACTTCGTAGAAAGTACCATTCGATACGTTTTCAAGCATTGGTGTGGTCGCTCCGGTATTCCACAAATAGGAATAATCCGGTGTTCCGCCTTGTGGAAGAGCCGTAATATTCGGAAATACAACATTCAAATCAACATAAAAGGAATCTGGTTGAGTAATATCAATCGGGAATTCCAACTCGCAATCGTTATCGTCAATTACACGCAAAGTGTACATTCCAGCTTGCACGCCTTCAAGTTCGGGGAACACCTCTCCGCCCAACAATATTCCATTCCGAAACCACTGATAGCTGTAAGGCATCGATCCGCCACTTACAGAAACATCCACTTGTCCGTCAAAGAAACCAAAACAAGTGACCGGACTGATATTTGGATCAATTTGAATGGCTTCTTCCGGTTCAATGATCTCAATCATTTCTTCAGATAGAATACAACCATCTGCATCAGTGATGGTTACCGAATAAATCCCAGCTTCCAAACTATCTAATGTAGCTTCGGTATCACCGGTACTCCATTCAATTTCATAGGGTGTTGCACCTCCTGAAATATCGAGTTCGATAATACCACTTGCTTCTCCATTACAAACGACATCTTCTACGGCTACCTCAAATGCCAATGCATCAGTCGGTTCCAATATTTCAAAATTGATAAAGGTGGCAATGCACCCTTTGTCGTCTGTTACGTCAAGCGTATAAGTTCCACCACCAATCCCTGTCAAATCTTCCTCCTCGGAGACCAATTGACCATCTTCATCACGCCATTCAAATTGGTAAGGTGGTGTTCCACCACTCACTGTTACAAAGAAGGCACCATCCATTGATCCCAGACAACCAATGCCTTGCGAAGAGTCGCGCTCCAGCGCAATCACTTCTGGATCATTAAGCGTCAATATTTCTGATTGAGCAATACAACCGGTATTCAAATCTGTTACCGTTACACTATACTCGTCGCCACTTGCCAGGTTGATGCAGCGCACACTATCATCAATAGTCTGTACAATATGGGTGGGCGTAAAATGGAATTCATAAAACCCAGAACCACCGCTCACAATAGCGGTCATGCTGCCATCTGTTTCTCCCGGACAACTAATTGGCTCCACATAAAAGGTATCTAATCGCACCACCGGATTATCCTCGTCAATCTTTATAATTGTACTTTCCACCGTACACTCTCGACTATCTTCCACAGATAGGATATATTCTCCTGGCAACAAATCATCAAAACAATTGCCATTTGTAGGGGGTATACCATTCAGTAAAAACTGATAAGGAGCACTACCACCTGTAGCAGAAGCACAAATACTCGGCATAATATCCGGATCACAAAGATCGCCAGTCGGAATCGTCCAGTTGAGTTTCAATTCAGAAGGCTCATTGATAATGACCACGGTATCTAATGGACAATTATTTTCATCGGTGACGGTCAAATTGTAAGTTCCTGCACCAAGATTGAAGATATCTTCTGTATCAAATGAATTTTGTGCTTGTTGCCAATGATATGTATAAGGCGGCATTCCACCTTCAATTCCGATCTCGATATAGCCCGAATTATCATCATTACAAGCAATTTGGCCAATGGCTTCAATCCGTAGATTTAATCCGGGTGGACTTTCAATGGCAATTGGTTCTGAAATAAACACACAGTCATTCTGATCGGTAATCGTCAAACTATACTCCCCATCTCCAATTCCAAACAAATCTTCCATCGTACTGCCATTACTCCAATCAAAACCAAATGGACTGCCTCCTGATTCTACGACGGTTACTGCAATCGCTCCATTATTTTCGTTTTCACAAAATGGTTGAACGACTTCAATCACTACATCAAATACCTGATCAGCTACCACCTCAAATTGCTCCGCATACACGCAGCCGGCACCATCTGTCACCGTCACTTCATAGGTTCCTGTAGTCAGATTATTTACGCTACTCAGGGTATCTTCTCCCGGATTGGTACTCCAATCGTACGAAAACGGAGGTACTCCTGCGGGATTCAACTGAATACTTCCGCCATCAGCGCCTTGACAAGCCGGACTCGAAATCGTTGGGTTCAATTCAAAAAAGGAAGTAGCTTCCAAAACAGCACTAAATTCTTCTGCCACACAATTATTAGCATCGGTGACGGTCAAATAGTAAGTATCTACCGGAAGGTTAATAGCCTCAGCAGCGTCTTGTCCGTTACTCCACTCGTAGGTGTAAGGTTGGGTTCCGCCAGTAACGAGCACTTCTATACTACCGCTTTTATCGCCAAAGCAATCTGGATTATCAAGTGTCAATAAACTCACATTCAGTTCCGATGGCTCGCTTACGCTAAATGTTTGTACAACTTCACAATCTTGAAAATCAGTGACCGTCAAGGTATAGTCGCCTTGTGGCAAATTACCAATCGCGGGTGCTGTACTGCCATTACTCCAAGTATAGGCATAAGGCGGTATGCCACCATCTATGCTTACCTGTAAATACCCGTCGCCTGCTCCGGCACAACTAATATCTTGGATGGAATCTAACTGGATAGCCAAAAATTCAGAAGACTCTAATTCTATGGTGGTACTGGCCAAACAACCATTATCATCAATCATATTCAGGGTATAAGTTCCACTTGGCAAATCGACCAAATCCTCCGTATTTTCTCCGGTATTCCAACTAAACTGATAGGGCGGCGTGCCGCCAAATGGTGTAATATCAATACTTCCATCCGGCGTAGTTCCACAAGATGGCAACACAAACTCCTGTCGGATACCGAGTTCTTCTGGTTCATCCAACTCAAAATCCAGTACCGCACTACAATTGCCATTAGTGACTGTAACGGTGTACATACCCGGGCCAAGATCAGACAAACAATTCCCCGTATTGCCATCGCCCCAGTCAAAGCTGATATTATCGCCATCGACTTCGACACAAATCTGGCCGTCTGTACCACCAAAACAGGAAATCGGATTAATATCACTACCCGTAATTTCAAAGCCCGGTCCATTTACGAATACTCGAATAACGGTTTCGCAAGGCGTCGCTTCCGAATCGGTGATGGTAATATCATAAGTACCCTGCTCCAAATCAAATAGGAACATACTACCGTTAATCGAATTCCCACTATCGGTATTTCCATTGTTATTTTCCCAAGTATAACTATAAGGTGCCGTACCATCTTGAGGAGTCAGCGTTATTTGCCCGTCTGAGGCATTACAAGCACTTACGTCCTCCACGCTGATTTCGATTGTATCAATTGCTGGCAAATTGAATACCGCAACACTATCTACCGAAAAACAACCATCCGCATCGCTTACCGTCACCTGATAATACTGGGTCATTTGCGGATTCGTCGTATTGGAAAGGGTTACAGAAGCATCGTTTTCGCCATTATTCCAAAGGTAAGTATAAGGCTCCTCCCCTCCTGCCGCTAATACCGAAACTGGCGCACTCTCTGACTGACAAAGAGAAAGCGAAGCAGGTGAAAAGCTCAAATCAGGCCCATTTTTCAAAATGATCTCCAACTGATCTTCAATCGTACAGCCATAAGTATTCGTTACCTGGTAGAATACATCAAAATTCTCGGCAATCGTAATTTCGGTATTCATTATCTGATTACCCGCATTTGCCGGAAGGCTGGTGTGAAAAGTGACTTCTACCCCACTCAGATTGACATCTTCAAAAACAATACTGTTCAGGTCAAAGGGTTCTCCTGGACAAACTTCCGGACTTTCAACCATTACAACGGGTGTTGGAAGTACGACTACCTTCGCAATGGCTCGCTCAGAGGAGATGCAACCAGGGCCGCCATTTTCTTCCGCATAAAACAAGTATTCCTGTGGCAAAGCGCCCATATTCTCAGGCACCATCGGGTTCAGGCTTTCGCCAAATGCTAAGAAGCCATCAAACCCATCAGGACTATCATACCAATAAATTGGTCTTCCTGTACTTGACATCGCCATCAGCGTAGCTGCTTCGCCCGAACAAATGGTATCATTCGTCACCATCGGAGGAGGCAACATGCCATCATCCGCCATACCATTACAGTTGTTGTCCACAAAATCACAAAGGATTTCTTCAGCATCCGGATTGATGTTTTCATTATCGTCATTGCAATCCAGATTGTTATCAGAATATCCTGGTGGAATCGTTCCATAACAACTCATAAGTGGATTTAGATCCTCGCTATCGCCAAATCCATCGCCATCGGCATCCACATAATACGCAATAGAAGGATCACCCAAATTGAGCGAACCATAAAACGCAATATCATCAATCGCTATATCGCCCTCAAATCCATTTCCACCACTAGCCACGAAGCGAAATTGCAATATGCTGCCATCGACAAACTGATTGAGCGCAAGGTATTGTTTGTACCAGACATCGCCCTGATTTCCCGAAAGGGACCACAGCTGCGACCAGTTGATTCCATCATTGGTTACTTCCAATGCTAATTGACCAATATCATCCCCAAGCATGTGGTAGTAAAAAGACAGATGACAATCGTCGCTTTCTGCTTTATCAAATTCTATACAAGCACTTGTCAGCATGGCAAGCGCACCATCCGTACAAGCATTTCCACTCGTTTCTACGTACAGATATTTGCCATCGCCATCGGCATCAGCCATTGGCCCAGTATTGGGTGTGATGGTTTGAAACGTATTTGGAAACCAATCGAAGTCATCATTGGTGTTGTTTTGCCAGATACCATCTAGTGTGCAATTGAAGCCGCAAGCGGCTACGCAGTCGATTTCATCATCAAAAGTCTCCAAAATAGTTACTGGAGCTGGCTGACAAAGAGTAGATGCACTCAATGGACAAGAATTGGCAGAATACTGCTGACTGTCCTCGCAAAACTGACGAATATAAATATCGTAATCGGTATTTTCATCCAAACCCATCAGGCTGTAAGGTGGGCAGTCTGTCATGACAAGCGTACCGCCACCAGCCATACCATCTGTACCAGGCGTGAAGCCCGGAGGCCCAAATTCGATTACCGTATTTCCACAACCGGCATCATCCCAATCTAAAATGATGGTCGTACTGTCAATATTTGCGACAAGCGCATTCTGCACAGGTAGGCAATCGAGGCTTTCAAAAACCAATTCGATATATTCGAGGGTACCTTCATTAGCTAACTCATGGTCACAAATCTGAAGTTGCCAAGTACCATTTGGATTTGTATTGTTATCGTTAAAATCAAGAAATGATTGTTCGGGGGCATAAGCCTGATCCGTATACGGTGGAACACCTTCGGTAATTGCTTCACAAGCGAAGACATCCAGCACAGCAAACCCGCTGCAATTAGGCGCTTCTGGATCGCCCATATTATCTTCTTTCCCCCCATTATAGCTCGTCAAGACTACACTAAGGCCTCCCGGAGAAATTAGAATCATTTCCAAATCGCCCATCCAACTGTGTTCCACAATCAGGTTGACTTGTCGAAGAAAAACATCGCCTCCAAGTAGCGTCCCAGGTATGCCACTCACCTGAATATCAAACAAATCCGGGTTAGATCCGGGTTCGTTTTGCGGACAACTGTTTGTGGTAATCGGTAAATTTAAATTGCAATTTGATGGATTGCTAAGTGTAGGTTGTGCTATCGATTGTGAAACAAGAAAAAAGAAACAAACGAAGAAGCAGAATCCCTTTACGTGGTTTTTCATAGGGTAATTATGGTTTTAACTGGAATAGAAAAACGTCCTTACGGAACAATAGTCTTTCAAGAAGCGATTATGGCGACTCAAAAGACAAGTAAGTGCGTTTGTTCTGCGTAGTTTTCGTTTGTAATATATAACATTCTGGCAAAACCTGACAGTCTCAAACAGGCAGGAACGGTCGGCTTTGCCAGAAATGTAGGCTAGTTTACCCAACCACAATATTGATCATTCGCTTAGGTACTACAATGACTTTGCGTACCGTTTTACCTTCCATCCATTTCTGAACAGCTTCGAGTTCCAATGCTGCCTTTTCCAAATCTTCTTTGGATGCATCAGCTGGCATCTCAGCAGTAGCACGCTTTTTACCATTTATACTGATCGGGTATTCAATGCTATCCTCTTTGAGGTGACTTTCGTCAAATGCAGGAAATGCAGCATGATGCACACTACCTTCTCCGCCTAATTGATTCCACAATTCCTCGGTTACAAAGGGTGCAAATGGCGCCATAACCACAACCAAATCTTTCAAAATGGCTTTTTTGTTGCACTTCAACTTTTTCAAATCATTGACGGCAATCATGAAAGCACTCACACAAGTATTAAACGAGAAACGCTCAATATCATCCGTCACTTTCTTGATCAATTGATGCAATACTTTCAACTCCTCTTTGCTTGCTGCTTCATCGCTGATATCAAAAGCTCCATTTTTATCTGTAAACAAACTCCACAGCTTACGCAAAAACTTACTCACCCCGTCAATTCCTTTCGTATCCCATGGCTTAGCTTGCTCGATTGGCCCCAAAAACATCTCATACATCCGGAAACAATCAGCTCCATAACGATCAACCACATCATCCGGGTTGACTACATTGAAGTAACGCTTCGACATTTTCCCGACCTCCGAAACAGTCATCAAATGAGAACGCTCTGCATCCTTCTTCGATTCAAACAATCCTTTATGATAGACACCATTGCTACATTCAAAAATCGCATCCTTGAATTCTGGTCGCCAATCCACAAACTTCTTAATGCTGTCGGTATCGACATAAGAGCTATCAGTACCATAATTTTGCACATAATCAATATGCACTGGAATCCGAGCGAATTCTTTACCGTCTTCATCCATTTCTCGCTTGGCAATATCTGCACAAGCAAAACGGCTGTAACCGTCCACTTTATCCTTTTGCAACATCAAGAATTCAATCACCCCTTGGATCATACCTTGGTTAATCAATTTCTTGGCATATTCGTCCTTCGGCACTAAGCCCAAGTCAAATAAAAACTTGTTCCAAAAACGGCTATACAATAAGTGGCCTACCGCATGTTCGCTTCCGCCTAAATACAAGTCGACATCCTGCCAGTAATCAACAGCTTCTTTGCTGACAAAAGCCCCCTCATTATTCGGATCCATATAGCGATAAAAATACCAGGATGACCCAGCCCAACCAGGCATGGTAGACAATTCGTATTCGTATTCTCCTTTGTATTTCCAATCTTCTGCCCGGCCCAAAGGCGGTTCTCCGGTTTCAGTTGGCAAATATTTATCAACCGCTGGCAATTCCAACGGCAAGTCCGACTCATCAATCAAATATGGAACACCATCTTTCCAATAAGCCGGAACTGGCTCACCCCAATAACGCTGACGACTAAAGACCGCATTGCGGATTCGATATTGTACTTTTCCACGACCCATTTTTTTCTGTTCCAAAGCTTCGATCAACTTCGGTACCGCTTCTTCATAGGTCAATCCATTGATCAAATCAGAATTGATATACTTACCTTCCTTGGTAGCATCTGCTTCTTGTTCAATATTTTGTTGAGCATCCAAGATCGGCACAATCGGCAAATCAAAGTGCTTCGCAAAATTCCAGTCGCGCTGGTCACCTGATGGTACGGCCATCACGGCTCCGGTTCCATAACCTGCCAACACATAATCGGCAATATAAATCGGCACTTTTTCACCTGTAAACGGATGCAAACAATAGCCTCCAGTAAACTGCCCGGTTACGGTCTTCACCTCTGCCATTCGCTCAATTTCCGAACGAGAAGCCGTCCAGGTACGATACGCATCAATCTTGTCTTTGTATTCATCGGTGGTGATCATATCCACCATCTCGTGTTCAGGCGCCAAACACATAAAAGTGACTCCAAAAATCGTATCTACACGCGTAGTAAAAACTTCAATTTTTTGATCCGGGTGGCTTTCCAATGCAAATTTCACACTTGCTCCCTGAGAGCGACCAATCCAGTTACGTTGCTGTTCTTTCAAGCTTTCTGGCCAGTCTACCCGATCTAAGCCTTCCAACAAGCGATCTGCGTAAGCGGTAATACGCATGCTCCACTGCTGCATCAATTTGCGTTCTACCGGATAACCACCTCGCTCACTAACACCATCTTTAACTTCATCATTCGATAAAACCGTTCCTAAAGCTGGGCACCAGTTTACATAACTTTCTTCCGGAAAAGTCAAGCGATAGTTCAACAAGAACAACTGTTGTTCTTTTTCGCTCATTGCGTTCCAGGCTTCCGCCGAAATTTCAGGCGTTTCGTCATGGCATTCTGCATTGATCTTCGTGTTGCCTTCTTTTTCTAGTCTTTCAACTAATTGCTCAATAGGCAAAGCTTTATCCGCATCATTATCATAATAATGCTTAAACAATTGCATGAAAATCCACTGTGTCCACTTATAAAAATTCGGGTCGCTGGTACGCACCTCTCTGCTCCAATCATACGAAAACCCAATATTGTCCAATTGGCTGCGGTAGCGATTGATAT